>NZ_JCACIN010000052.1:0-2921 GCF_059504425.1 Drouetiella sp. | reverse complement strand
GCTCAAAGCTCAAGCCATTCCAGAAGTCCTACTTTCTGCCCATAAATGGAGTGCCCCATAGCTCCCAGTTCTCTTTGTTAAAGGGCGATCGCCACTTGGAGATGAGAGAAGACTCGAGCTGTTTCCGGGGACGACTGGCGGCAGGAGCGTCTAACCAGAATGCCGTGCCCAGTTTCGTGGATAGCCCCGCTTGATAATGCGCTTGGGCATAGTTGTCCAGGTAGCGCTTACAAGTATGCCCTCCTTTCCAGCGTTGTCCGGACTTTGCGGTTTCCCCCACGTACAGCAACAGCGGTAACTCATAGTCAATCACAAAGTAAAGAGCGGCAATCCCAGCATCAGTAGACTTCCATCGCCAAAACTCAACATTTTGCTGGCGTAAGGCAAACGGGTCAAGGCTATCAGAGTTCTGTTGAGTCGACGCAGAGGGTAACTCAAACAGAGATTCCTGCTGGGTAGATGTCCCCATCTTGACCTGATGCTGAAACGCATAGACCCGCTGCTTCCATTGCTCGATCGACTCTGCACTTATCTTGAGCGGCTGAAGATGATGGAGCGGGGAGCGATCGGGTGGATTAGTGCCAGAGAATAAAGACAGTTGCTCAGTCATAAAATCGGTGGGGTAAGGGGTTCCGGCGCTAAGGGTGTGGAAGCAGCTGTCCTCAAGCGATGGGCTAACAACGTGTATCGTTGCTGACCCTTCACCTGGTTCACCGCCAAGCCGATCGCCTTCTGTGACCCCACCAGCACCACCAACTGACGGGCACGCGTCACTCCGGTATAGATCAAATTACGGGATAACATCATGTAATGCTGCATGAAGATTGGCAAAATTACTACCGGATACTCACTCCCCTGCGACTTATGAATCGTGGTGGCAAACGCCAGGGTGATTTCATTCAAGTCGGCATAATCATAGGTCACTAAGCGATCGCCAAATTCCGCCTCCACTTCCTGTTCTTCCACATCAATGCCCGTAATCACCCCCAAGTCACCATTAAATACTTCCCGGTTGTAATCATTCTTCTGTTGCAGGATGCGATCGCCGACTCGTAACGTCATCCCCCCTCGGGCAATCTCTGCCTTGCTGGGATCAGGGGGATTAATCAACTGCTGCAACACCTGGTTGAGATGTCGCGTTCCCACCTCGCCGCGCGTCATGGGGCAAAGAATCTGAACCTGCTTTGCCGCGTCAAAGCCTAGCTTAGGAATCAGATGTGTCACGATATCTCGAATGGCTGCAACGCCTTGCTCCGGTTCTGCTGCGTTAAACCAAAGAAAGTCAGTTTTTGGACAGTTGGAGACAGGCTCCAGCTGAGGGAAACTGCCTTGATTGATCCGGTGGGCATTGGTGATAATGGCAGACTCTTGTGCCTGCCGAAACACCTGAGTCAGCCTAATCACCGGAATTAGCCCACAGGCAATCAAGTCGTGCAGCACGGCTCCCGGTCCGACGCTGGGCAGTTGGTCTGTGTCTCCAACCAACAGCAGGTGAGCATCTGGGGAGATTGCCTTAAACAATGAGTTGGCCAGAAATAGATCGAGCATTGAAGACTCATCCACCACCAGAGCATCGGCAGGGATAGGATTGTCCTGATCTCGCTTAAACTTCATGTGTTTGGGGTCAAACTCTAGCAAACGGTGAATGGTCTTTGCCTCTTGTCCGGTCATCTCACTCAGCCGTTGAGCCGCTCGTCCCGTTGGAGAAGCCAGAGCGATCGGCTTGCCCATCGCTTTCCAGAGCGAGACGATCGTGCGGCAGGTAAACGATTTACCAGTGCCAGGTCCACCCGTGAGGATTAACACCCGATGAGTTGCAGCCATCACGACCGCCTGTCGCTGTTGGGGTGAGAGTTGCAGATGAGTTCTCTGCGTAAAGCGATCGATCCACTGCTCAACTCGCGGCACATCCACTTGGGTGGGTTTGCTCAACAAATGCTTGACCCGATTGGCTAACCCTTGCTCTGAGTTGAAGAACGAGGGGACATAGCAGAGGAATTGTCCTTGGAAATCACCACTGCCGCCTTGCAGGATTAATTCCGCATCAACGGACATATCAATGGTTAAAGCAGTCAAGTCATCCGGTTCAATTCGATGGTCAGGTAAAGCCAATCGCTCAACCGTTCGCGTCACCAGTTCAGGCTGAGGCAAGAAGCAATGTCCGTCCTCTGAGGCTTCGCCTAGAACATGCAGCAGACCTGCACGATAGCGGAACTCAGAGGTCGGATGAATGCCCAAGTGACGGGCGATCTCATCGGCAGTGACAAACCCAATGCCATAGACATCTGTTGCCAGCCGATAGGGGTTGGCGGTCACCGTCTGAATCGATTCATCTCCATATTGCTTGTAGATCTTGACGGCATAAGTCGTCGAAACGCCATGCCCTTGCAGGAACAACATCACTTCTTTAATCGCCTTCTGGGTTTGCCACGCGATTTGGATGAGTTTGACCCGCTTTTTAGCAATACCGGGAACTTCGATCAACCGCTCGATGTGATGCTCGATGATGTCGAGGGTTTCCAGCCCAAAGTGCGCCACAACTCGTTTGGCGGTGACCGGACCCACCCCCTTGATCAACCCACTGCCCAGATATTTCTCAATGCCCGTCAGCGTGGCGGGCTTGGTTTCCCGATACTGCGTTACCTGAAACTGTTGACCATACTGGGGATGCTCTCGCCAGATTCCCTGCATCTGCAGAGTTTGCCCTGCCTGAATCGTGGCAAAGCTACCGACGATCGTCACGAGTTCACGGGTGCGAGGGGCTTTGAGCCGCGCTATGGTGTAGCCTGACTCCTCGGAGTGGTAGGTGATGCGCTCTACTACTCCTTGTAGCGGTTCAATCGGGGGCTGTGCGTTCATCGCCGGTTGCTGTTGCATAGTACAAATTTACAGCACTATTAACGGTGTGAACCCGTTTCCCA
>NZ_JCACIN010000051.1:0-47991 GCF_059504425.1 Drouetiella sp. | reverse complement strand
AACACAAGTTCAGAATCGATTCCCTTGACTTCGTCGGACTCAGGGCATATTGTTAAGTTGCTGAATCCAACTCGTTTGCAATTTTTTCCAGCTCCTTGAGAATTATATTACGCCCTTGAGATATGCCATCTAAAGCATCATTTAATTCAAAACGTACTGCGTAGCCTCCCGCTGCTGATATATAATACTCAACTCCCATATACATCATTAGGCGACTAAAATTTACAGTTTCAAGACCCACTTTATCTAGTAAATCTCGATTCCCTAAAGATACAACTACAAAATAGTTAAGTAAATCTTCAGCGTCATTGTGTGTTTGTGAACATAACGCTGCATAGACAGTTCTATAGTCAAGTTCAAGACCCAGAAGTTTAAACCGCTCTGCAATATTTGGCCATTTTTTTACTGCCTGCTCTGTGGTAGGTAATTTAAACTCAGCAAGAGCTTGATCGATATATTTCTTCAGGCTTATGAGTGTCGTTTTCTTTTGGATTGCTTTCAGCTGATGAACCCTCTTCGCGTCGCTGTCTAGAGAATCGACCAGATTTAGCCATCTATCAATTTCTTTTTCTTCATTACTGAAGTAATGCGATAAGTACTGAGTAAGGTGACTACCATCTCTACTATCTACAAGAATGAACAACAGATTAACGGCTGATTCAATTGTTGTTCTAGATATTATCTCAGAAGCTGCTGTGGAACCAGTCACATACGCACATATAGCTCCCTCAATGTATTCAAATATTCGATCAAGCATAGATCTTAATAATGCCCATACTGGATCAGCCTGATTGAGGGTATCTACGCGATTAACTAAATCATGATCAACTTCTAGTTTCGTGCGAACAACCCAGTAAATTACAGATAGTTCACGTTGAACGATAGGTGTGGGAAGAATACTATGGCGCTGAAGAAATTCAGAACACAAAGTATTTTTGTCTGGAATATGAGTTTTGCTTAACTTCATGAGTCAATTATGCTAAATGTCCTACCATAATCTTCAAATAGAGCCTTGATGAACAACCTAAGCAATTTAACGTTTGCAATCACCGGAGGCAGATAATTTTCGCTAGAAACATTATGCTTCAAAGTTCCGGTGCCTTGTGGTTGTTAGCCTAGTGGCAGTCTGCTTGACTCTTAATCAGATAATGAAGCGACAAAATTCAGTCGATCGCCTTTCACCCTTCAAAATCGCACTCTCTTGCCTAATTCCGCGATGTACCCCGATCGCCCCATTGCCCACAGTTCTAACAGTTCTCCCACTCGATCGCCACCCCCACAATTCGATCGCCCCCTCTCCCATCCCATTGTCACTACTCAACATTCAATTGCAGAGCTGACAATGCCATTGCGACCTCACACAATGCGATCGCAGCTCCTACAATTCGATTGTGAGCCGATGCAATGCTATTGCAGCCGCTACAATGCCATTGCGACTCGACACAATGCGATCGCAAACGTCCGGTATGCCAAAAAGCCGCTAGGTAAGCTTTCACGGCTTGTTGGATAAAGAAGGGTGATCGCTCCAATGCCTAAGAATGCTGCCGATGGAGCTTATAGATTGCTGCGTTCGTATTCTTCGATGATGTCTTTTAAGTCTCCGTCTATGACACGGTATGCCAAAAAGCCGCTAGGTAAGCTTTCACGGCTTGTTGGATAAAGAAGGGTGATCGCTCCAATGCCTAAGAATGCTGCCGATGGAGCTTATAGATTGCTGCGTTCGTATTCTTCGATGATGTCTTTTAAGTCTCCGTCTATGACATCATCTTGGTCAGACTTGCTGTAAAGCGTCATCAATAAAATTTGATCGTTTGTTTTGAGATAGTAAATCAGCCGATAACCACCACTCTTCCCCTTTTAATTGTCACTGTTTTTGATTCGGAGTTTAAAGACTGGATAGCCTACACCTGCGACTTGATCACCGAGGATTTCACCATTTTCTAGCTGTGTAATGATCGGTTGAATATCACTGAGAATGTTGCGGTACTTTTTGATGAGCGTCCGAATATTGCGAGTAAACGTAGGTAAGGCAATAACGGTAACACTGGAGTCATCCATTTTCTAGCACTTGCCGCTCTCTAGCTCTTGCCATAGTTGAGCGATCGGAATTCCCTGTCCGGTCATGGCTTCGTGCCAAGCTTGGCGGAAATCTTCGAGGACTTGCTCTTTGGGGATATTGTGGGGTGAATCAGATGCCTGTGCATGGAGTTTGAGCAATTCCATGAAGTTGGCGATTTGTTGGAGTTGCTCTTCAGTGCAGGTGTCGAGTTGCTGTTTGAGGGCTTCGCGGGTAATCATGGGGATTCATTCCGGCTGTTCTGCTGTTGTGATTATAGCCCGATCGATAGTGTCGATATGGGTGGGTTAATCTTGGGACTACTTAGCCATGACTATTTAGCCATAAGGGCGATCGCCGCGTTACCATACGGAATGCGTTCAACTGCTAGATTCCGTCATGCTAAACATTCCTCAGCTACTGGCAACCGAGCTTTCCCTCACCCCCCATCAGGTCGAAAGCGCTCTGCAACTGTTCGATGAAGGCGCGACCGTTCCCTTTATCGCTCGCTACCGCAAAGAGCGCACCGGAGAGATGAACGAGATTCAGCTACGGGATTTGCTCGATCGCTTCACCTACCTGACCGAGCTAGAAGAACGCAAGGCGGTGATTCTCAAATCGATCGCCGATCAGGGCAAGATAACGGCAGAGCTAGAGCAGGCGATCGCGCAATCCCTGCAAAAAAACGAGCTAGAAGACCTATATTTGCCCTACCGCCCAAAGCGGCGTACCAGAGCCACGATCGCCCGTGAAAAAGGCTTGCAGCCGCTGGCGGATTGGATCAAAGCCCTGAATCAGCCGAGTGCTGCCGCCACGCCGCTAGAGCCGGAAGCCGCAAAGTATGTCTCTGAAACTCAGGGCGTGAAGACGGCAGAAGAGGCGCTGAAGGGAGCTGCCGATATTCTGGCCGAAGCCGTGGCTGACCAGGCATACTTGCGATCGCACATCCGGGAGCAGCTGCTAGAGTCGGGGCTGTTTGTGTCGCAGCTCAAGCCCGACCACCCCGAAGGCTCTACCAAGTTTGAGATGTATCGGCAATATCAGGCGAAGGTAAAGGCGATCGCGCCTCACAACCTGCTGGCGCTTTGTCGTGGAGAGGCAGAGGGCATTCTAGAATTTGATCTGCAATTTGATGAAGCGGCAGTTTTGGGCTATTTGGAATCGGAAGAGATCCACAGCAAGCAGCGCCCCATCCGCGACTTTTACCGCGAGATGCTGAAGGATGCCTTCAATCGGTTAATGAAAACCTCGCTAATTGGCGAAGTTCGGGCAGCCAAAAAGCTGGAAGCCGATGTGGCATCGATCACCACTTTTGAAACCAACCTGCGGGAGCTGTTGCTCTCTTCTCCGGCAGGCATGAAGCCGACCTTGGCGATCGACCCCGGATTCCGCACCGGATGTAAAGTAGCGGCTTTAGATCAGACGGGCAAGTTTCTGGAATATCAGACGGTGTTTCCGCATCAGGCGGCAGCCCAGCGGGTGCAGGCGGGACTGGCGATCAAAAAGCTGATCGAGAAATATCAGATTGAGTTAATTGCGATCGGCAATGGCACTGCCGGACGCGAAACCGATGAGTTTGTGGCTGAGGTGTTGCAAGACATGGAACGCAAGCCGATTAAAGTCATCGTTAACGAGTCAGGCGCATCGATTTATTCGGCGAGTGACGTGGCGATCGCCGAATTTCCCGATCAAGACATTACCGTGCGGGGAGCCATCAGCATCGGTCGGCGGCTGCAGGATCCCTTAGCAGAGCTGGTGAAGATTGACCCCAAATCGATCGGCGTGGGGCAATATCAGCATGATGTGGATCAAAAGTTGTTGAAGAAAAAGCTGGATGAAACGGTAGAAAGCTGCGTCAACTATGTGGGCGTCGATTTGAACATGGCCTCTAAAGAACTGCTTACCTTTGTGTCGGGCATTTCGGCAGCAGTCGCCAACAACATCGTCGCCTATCGCAATCAAAACGGCGCATTTGGCAGTCGGCGGGAGTTGCTCAAGGTGCCGAAGCTGGGGCCTAAAGCCTTTGAGCAGGCAGCAGGGTTTCTCCGCATTCGCAACGGCAAAAATCCGCTGGACAATACGGCAGTCCACCCCGAAAGCTATGGCGTGGTAGAGGCGATCGCCAAAGACCTCAGCGTGCCTTTAACTCAGATTACTCAAGTCGCAGAGAAGATACAAAAAAACGACCTCAAAAAATACGTAACGGAGATGATCGGGGAACCCACCCTGCGCGATATTTTGGCAGAGCTAGAAAAACCAGGACGCGACCCGCGCGCCGAATTTAAGTACGCCACCTTTAGAGAAGGCATCAAGGAAATCAGCGATCTCAAGCCCGATATGGAGCTAGAGGGCGTGATTACCAACGTGGCAAACTTTGGCGCATTTGTAGATATCGGCGTACATCAAGATGGCCTGGTGCATGTGTCGCAGCTAGCCGATCGCTTTGTCAGCGACCCGAAGCTGATTGTCAAAGTCGGGCAGGTGGTGAAGGTGCGTGTCTTGGAAGTCGATGAAAAGCTGAAGCGCATCAGCCTAACCATGCGAACAGGAGAGCGATCGGCAGTCGGCAATAGCCCTCAGCCTGTTACTTCTAAATCTCAGCCCACAAAATCCCAGCCCGTAAAACCCCAGACTTCTAAACCCCAAACTTCCAAACCCCAAACTTCTAAACCTCAGACTTCTCAGCCGCCAGAAACGCAATCAGATTCTCGATCGCTCTCTCTAGAAGACCTGAAACACAGGTTTGGCAAAAAGGCTTGAAGTCAGTCTAGACATCATGTTCAGTTGATTGAAAATCATTACGCTCGATCGTCCTTCTCAGCATTATGCAAGCAGAACGAAACTGATTGCCGAGCGGACCAAGCAGCGGGTGACTTGGGCAATCAGCGTAGCGCGGCAGCACGATTCGTGAGAGCTTAGGATGAGAGTGTCTACCCTCCTTGCATCCGTATTTTGTATTCCTGCCATGACAACTCCCCTGCTTTCACCTCTTGCCACGTTGGCGCACCAGACCCGCGAAGCCGCTCGTCAGTTGGCTGTTTTGCCTACCGAAGTTCGCAATGGCGCGATCGAGGCAATTGCTCTTGCTCTGGAAGCCCATGCCTCAGAGATTCTGACGGCTAATCAACTCGACTGCGAAACTGCGGTTTCTGAAGGATTAGCGAAGCCGCTTTATGAGAGGTTAAAGCTAGATGCAGGGAAGCTAAAAGGAGCGATCGCCGGGGTGCGAGATCTGGGCAGACTGCCTGACCCGATCGGCGTGATCCAGCTCCATCGAGAGCTAGATACAGGGCTAATCATGCAGAGAATCACCTGTCCGCTAGGCGTTTTGGGCGTAATTTTTGAATCTCGTCCCGATGCGCTGGTGCAAATTGCGACACTGGCAATCAAGTCTGGGAATGGCGTGATTCTCAAGGGCGGCAGGGAAGCCATCCGCTCCTGCGAAGCCTTGACCCATGCCATTCATCAGGGACTTGCTCAGGCAGACATTGATCCAGCTACCGTGCGCCTCCTGACCACTCGCGAAGAAACGATCGCCCTCCTACAGCTAGATAAAGAAGTAGATTTGATTATTCCTAGAGGCTCTAATGCCTTCGTTCGCTTTGTCCAAGATCACACGCGCATTCCGGTGTTAGGTCATGCGGACGGCATTTGTCACCTCTACATTGACAAAGCTGCTGATCTGGACAAGGCGATCGCGATCGCCGTTGATGCCAAGGCACAGTATCCCTCTGCTTGCAACGCTATCGAAACGCTGCTGGTGCATCAAGACTTTGCATCTCAAATCCCTAAGCTAGCTGCCGCCCTGCAATCTCACGGGGTAGAGCTACGAGGAGACGATCGCACCCGTGAGCTGGTGCCCGACTCCATTCCAGCCGCGACTGAGGCAGACTGGGCAACGGAGTACAGCGATTTAGTGCTGTCCATTAAAGTCGTGGATTCGCTGACGGAGGCGATCGCCCACATCAACACCTACGGCTCTCGCCACACGGAGGCGATCGTGACCGAAGACTGCCAAGCCGCCGCAGAATTTATGTCCCAAGTGGATGCCGCCGGGGTGTTTCACAATTGCTCCACTCGATTTGCAGATGGCTTTCGCTACGGCTTTGGGGCAGAAGTGGGCATTAGCACCCAAAAAATGCCGCCTAGGGGACCTGTGGGTTTAGAGGGTTTAATCACCTACAAATATCAAGTGGCTGGAGACGGTCATATTGCTGCAACCTACAGCGGCGCGAATGCTAAACCCTTCACTCACCGAGATTTATGAAAGACATAGGTTCACTAGATACAATTCAGCTTACGGGCATTCGTGCCTATGGCTATACAGGTCTGTTCCCTGAAGAGCAGAGTTTAGGTCAATGGTTTGAAGTAGATTTAACGCTTTGGGTAGATATTACAGAACCGGGAAAGAGCGATCGCATCGAAGACACTTATGATTATCGAGCAGATGTCAAATCTATCCAAGAATTGGTTCGGACGGCGCGATTTCGTCTGATTGAGAAGCTCGTGGAAACGATCGCTCAAACTGTTCTCGCCTCTGGCAGCGTCAAGCAGGTGCGGGTGCGGTTAACTAAAGTCAATCCGCCGATTCCGGACTTTAGTGGCAAGGTGTCCGTCGAAATTACGCGGGTATTCCAAGACACATCTTTTACTATGGGCGTACAGTCAGATCAACATTAGCCTTTGTCATTCTTACAGGCGTAAGTTGTGGCGATCGATCGCTATCCCTTAGTAGATGTGCAGCTCTGTCCTCAATGTAAAAAATGTTTTGCATCCAATTCTCAAAAACCTGTTACACTTGGAAGCAATTTGGACTATGAACCTTAATTCGAGCAGGTCAGCCTTCTAATATTATCCAAGATCACTAGCACGTAAGGATTGTCGGCAGGGCATTGCTCATTCAATCTTCGTCTACTGGTCACATCCATACCAGTCAATGTTGAGTCATGTTCAGTCCAATTAGGCTTAGCTAAAGACGCGCTTGTTCAGCGATCGCAGTCCTAAAAAAGTTAAGCAGCATACTCAGAGTAATCAGAGGTCAATTACCCTCACCTTGAAACCGTGTCACAGCGCTTTGCGTCACAGTGGCACCCTAAAGTTGAGCCTTAGCAGGAGTGATTAATGTCAGAAGTTCTTATTCAGCCGAGTTCTCAAGGCACGACGCAGTTTGGTTTACGGGTCATCAACGAGCAGCCTGCGAGATTGAGTCAGGACTCTGCTACTACGCCCGTAATTGTGACTGGAGGCGCTGGGAGAAACTCCTTCAGAGTGACCTCTGCTTCCACAGCGGTTCCCTACAGAATCCAGACAGGCGCAGGTGATAATTCAGTTGTTACAGGTGCAGGCGCCGACACTTTGTTTGGCGGAATTGGCAACGATACCCTAGATAGTGGTGGAGGCAACGACACTGTTGACGGTGGAGTAGGCAACGACACTGTGCTAGGTGGAATCGGAAATGATGTCCTGTATAGTGGTGCAGGGGTTGACTCTGTATCCGGAGGTGCAGGGATTGACACTCTCGCAGGTGGGGCAGGTAACGACACGCTAGATGGGGCTGACAGCAATGATGTTTTGCTGGGTGGCGATGGCAACGACGCTCTTCAAGGCGGGCTAGGAAATGACACCCTGAGGGGTGGCAATGGCAACGATTCTGTCAGCGGGGGGGGCGGCAATGATGTTTTGCTTCCGGGAGCAGGGCGCAATACTCTCGTCGGTGGGCCAGGAAACGATCGCTTCCGCTTTGAGTCCGATGCAACAGTAGGCAATAGAAATCAGCTCAATCAAATCACGGATTTTTCTCCTAGAGGAGATGTAATTGAGATTAGTAGGAAACTGCTGCCAAGTTCGGGATTGAGAGCTGGTAGACTCAGCGCATCTGATTTTCAGACTATCAATGGGATTGGTTCATCTAGTTCAGATGCAAGACTGGTCTACGACAGGGACACTGGTATTCTGTATTACAATCCTGCGCGCGAGGGTGCGGCAAGCGTTCCACTTCTCCAGCTCAATAGCAGACCCAATGTCTCTGCAAGTAATTTCCTGATTTTCTAATTAGCTATTTGTTTGAGAGGCTCCCCCAGCGAGTCCCTCAAACAAATAAACAAAAAGGCTAAATTAAACTCTGTTGATTGTCCGTGCAGCTAAGCCTCCACGAATTGCACTATAACTTGGGTCATGTGCTGCACCAGCAAGGTAATCTTGCAGGCGCAGCACAATGTTATGAAAAGGTCTTAGCGATCGCGCCACGCTACGTTAGCGCCCATCACAGCTTGGGAGTCGTGCGGGATGAGCAGGGTCAGCAGATTGCAGCTATTCATCATTACCACCAGGCGATCGCACTTGATCCCAGCTCCATCAAGGCGTACAACAATCTAGGCTGCTCTCTTGCAAAGCTCGATCGCCGGGATGAAGCCATTTCAACGTATCAGCAGGCTATTGCGCTTCAGCCTGACTGGGCGATTTTACACAATAATCTTGGACAGGTTTTGTTTGAGCAGAATCCTGCTGCCGCCATTGCTTCCTACCGTCGAGCGATCGAGCTTCAGCCTGATCTGATCTTGGCCCATTGCAACTTGGGTAGAGCGCTGCAAGCTCAAGCGCAGCATGAGGGGGCGATCGCCTCCTTTCAGCAAGCCATCGAACTGAGTGACCAACAAAGTGATGCTCCAGATCATGTTCTGGCCGCAATGGCTTTTAGCGATGGCAGTCTGTCCTGGATAGCGTTGAACCAGTGGGATCGAGGATTGGAGTGGTGGCGACGGGCGATCGCCCCAGATACAGCCTTGGTGAAAGCCTACTGCAATTGGGCGATTCAGCTCCAAGGGTTAGATGAACTCAGCCAAGCCCGAAGAAATTGCGCTCATTTTCTTCAGGCGTTGCTTCAAGCAGAGTCAGCAAGCTTACCCGATCGTCCTTCGATTCAAGCATCCCTTGCTAAAACCTATTTTCACTTGGGCAATACGTTAGCTGCCTACGGCGGTACAGCGCAATATCGACAGGCTGAAGCATTCTATCAGCAGGCGCTAAAGCTTCAGTCCATCTCCTCAGAATTACGTCAGGAACTGTGTCTAAAGCTGGCAGAATGCTTAATCAAACAGGAGCGATTTAGCGCGGCTCTGCTGGTTCATCAGTTTGTCCTAGATCTTGATCCACATCAGTTGCATGAGACCCATTGTTCCTCGTCTAATACCCTGACCTATTCCAGCGATCACCCCACAGATGTTATCCCTACGACTCAAGACTGGTTTAATTCTAATTCACACTCAGGCAATCGCTACATATCCCTCTCTACTCCACAACCGCTCCTCCCCGCACCCGCTCCATCCTCCTGCGCCGGACTCAATTGCGCTCCCTGTCTCAAACGCATTTTCGATCGCTTTCATCTGACTCACTTAGGAAATGGTATTCATACTTGTGGTGCCCCAATAGCATCTACTAATGTGACATTACCCTTATTTACAGCAATCATTGCTAGCGGTAAAGCTTGGGCAATGCCACAGCAGAATTCCTGGAAAATTTGTAATGCGATCGCCATTCTCACCCCCGATCACAAGCTGCTCTCTGATCTATCTCAGAATTATCCTGGTAGACTGCCGGGATGCCAAAGCTTCAACCCAGCCAGCCATCACATTTTTAGTGCAGAACTAGCCCCCCTAGAGCAGATTCCAGGCAGAGTCGCCGCCCTAGCAGGATTATCAGGACACAACTACTTCCACTGGATGGTAGACATCTTGCCTCGTCTGGAATTGCTGCGGCAAAGCGGCATAGAGTGGGAGGCGATCGACAAATTCTGGATTAACAGTGCGATCCAGCCGTTTCAGCAGCAGACCTTAGAGACGCTGGGCATTCCGCTAGACAAGATCTTGGCAAGCGATCATCATTCCTACATTCAGACAGATCTGTTAATTGCGCCTTCATTCACGGGGCATTTGGGCTGGATTGAGCCTTGGGCGCTGGAGTTTCTACGGCGAGAATTTTTGCCGATCGCTGCCGCCAAAACGGCTTTACCCAAACGCATTTACATTAGTCGTGCCCAGGCAAATCATCGGCGTGTGCTTAATGAAACTGCGGTCATGCAGCAGCTGTCGCATCTGGGGTTCGTATCAGTGACGCTAGAAACCTTCAGCTTTGCCGAGCAGGTTGCTCTATTTGCCCAAGCCGAGGTGATTATTGCCCCGCACGGCGGCGGTTTGACCAATATGCTGTTCTGTTCTCCTGGCACAACGATCGTTGAGCTGGTTGCGCCGAGCTATATTCGGCACTATTACTGGGTCATTAGCGATCGCCTTAAGCTACATCACTATCTCTTAGCGGCTCCGGGAGTAGCTTGCTATCCCATTCGGCAACTCATGTATCCCAGTCCGCTAACGGAAGATATTTGGGTTGACCTAGCAGCACTTAAAATACTCCTGCGGCAATTAAACTTGTCCTGAATTAAACTTGTCTTAAAATATGCCAACCCTCGAAAAATAAGTTAGTCTACAGCCTGTTGCCTACGCCCGAATGATGAATTCTGAGTGACTTATGGTTACAACTCACTTAAGCAACGCGATCGCAATCTGTGAGCAAGCCCTAGCCAGCGGGACGGGCATCCCTGAGATCTGCCAAAAATTAGGAAATGTCTTACAGGGAATGGGCAACTTCCAGGAGGCTGTGACTTGGCATACCCGTGCTTTGCAGCAGCAGCCTAACCTAGCGAGAGCCTATGCTGACTTGGGTAAACTCCATGCCAGTCAGCAGCAGTGGCAAGAAGCGATCGCCCTTTACGAAAAAGCACTGCAGCTCGATTCAGACAATGACTCCGGTCATGACTCAGCCAGTGCAGATTTGCACCGCCATTTGGCAAGCCTGTACGGGCGATTGGGTCAACGCACCGAAGAAGTCCTGCATCGCTATCAAGCCGTGACGTTAAACCCCCGCTGGGCAAATCCCAAAAATCAGCTGGTTCTGGGAAATACGCTATTGGCGCAGGGCAAATTAGAGGAGGCGATCGTCTGCTATCGGCGCGGTATTCAGCTCCGTCCCGATTTTTATGAAGCCTACTATAATTTGGGCGTAGCGCTGAGCCAACAGGAACAATGGCAAGCCTCCCAAGCCGCTTTTCTGCGCGCTGTAGAAATTAATTCAGATCATGCAGATTCCTGGTATGGACTCGGCAAACTAGCAGAATATCTAGGCAACTGGACGGAAGCCCTGGATCATTATCAGCGATCGACCGAACTCGACGATAGAGCAGAGTTTCATCATGCCTTGGGCAATGCGTTACTCACACTGCGCCAGTGGCAGCGCGCCGAAATTGCCTGTCGCCGCGCTATTGAACTCAGCCCTGGCTTCTCGTGGGCGCATCACAATTTAGGCTATGTGTTGCTTAAGCAAAGACGTTGGCAGGAGGCGTCAGTTGCCTTGCAGCAGGGAATCGCGCTCAATCCTGAATCTCCGTGGACTTACTATCATCTTGGCACGGCGTTGCGCCATCACCAGGAGGCGATCGCTGCATTTCTATCTGCCATTCAGCTCCAGCCAGATTTGGCGGACGTTTACAGGCAGCTCGGATGTGTCTTGCGGCACCAAGCTGAGACAGGGGGGCTAGAATCGACGCTACGGTACTGTCAGTCCCTCTTACAAGGTAAAGATCCTCAATTTTGCGCTCAGGTTGCCAGTAACCTGGCAGAGGCTCAACAATTTGATGGAGCGATCGTTTTCTGGGATTTGGCAGTACAGCTATCGGCACAGGTAACGCAGCAGCAAAGAATGCACTCCGTGGTGGGTAAGCAGCAAATTGATGCCGCGATCGCCAATCATCGGCAGGAGATTCAGCGGCAGCCGGAGGCAAGCTGGCTATACACGCATCTGGGCAATCTGCTGGCAGATCAGGGCGAGGTGGAAGAAGCGATTGCTTTGCACCGTAAGGCAATTCAACTCAACGGATGGGAGGGGACAGCCCGCCAATATGAGTTTACCCACGACTGGTTTAGCTACAATATTTCGATTTGGGCAACCCACTTAAAGCCCTTTACGGGTCATCCAGTGCAATCGTTAGAAATCGGCAGTTTCGAGGGTATGTCGGCTTGCTGGCTGCTCGATCACGTTTTGACGCACCCTATGTCAAACCTGACCTGCATCGATCAGTATTTTCAGGAGATCTTTGAGTTTAATGTGGCTCAGACTGGCGCGGGCGATCGCCTCACCCGACTGACAGGAGACTCCCACACTATTTTGGCGACTCTTGCTCCCGAAACCTATGACATCGTTTATATTGATGGCTGTCACCTGGCAAACCATGTTCATATGGATGCACAGCTCGCCTGGAAATTAGTCAAAGCTGGAGGCGTAATGATCTTCGATGACTACGAATGGACTGATCCCAACTATCCTGGACAAGATACGCGATTAGGCATTGACGCATTCATCAGCTCTGTTAAAGATCAGGTGGCGATCGTTCACCAAGGTTATCAAATTATTATCCAAAAATTAAGAAGCGATCGTCTTTTTAATCTGTTTGAATCGTTGCCAGAAGACAATAGAGTAGCCGAACAAATGTCTCTCTTTTAGAGAGATTTGCTTTCCAGTCTTCAAATTTCTTGACCTCAACTGATACCTTTCATGTTTCTTGCATTTACCTGAACCATGCTCAATCCTATCCAGCGCTATTTTCCCAAACTGCACCGACTTTTTTCATCGGAAGAGGCGGATCTGATTCCCCAGTCTTTGGAGCAGATGATGCCAGAACCGTTAGCACCAGAGCTTAGCAAAAAAGCGGAGGTATTGCCTCTGGCGCTGTTGACGTTAGGAGTACCAGAGTTGCTGAGTCAAGGTCAAGCCTTGTTGAGCCAGGGACAGATTCAGGAAGCGATCGCCTATTATCGCCGTGCAGTTCATCTTGAGCCAACTTCAGGGGAAGCCTGCCAGCACTTGGCTGAAATCCTCAGTCAGCAGGGTGAATTGGAAGAATCTGCCGCCTATTATCGTAGAGCTATTGAGCTATCGATCGCCGAAAATGCAGATTCTGTCTCAGAACTCGCTGCGAAAGACGATTCTATGCCAGCAGCCCTGCCTCCAGCCTTTTCTCAGGAATTTGAACAGACTCAGGAATTCGAGCAGACTCAGGAAGAAGATTTGCCCTGGTTTGAAGAAGCAGCATTTCACCTACAGCAGGGTGAAGTGCTATGTCATCAGCAAGACTGGATAGCCGCTGCTACAGCAAGCAGCCAAGCGATCGCTATTCTAGAACCACAGCTGGCATCAGCCTACATCACGGCAGGATGGGCATGGCAAGAGCAGGGCAATCTGGAAGCCGCAGAGCAGGTGTACAAAAAAGCGATCGCCATTCGGTCTTCTGCCGTAGCCTATGCTCGGTTGGGCAGTCTGTATGTTCAGCAGCAGCACTTCTCTGAGGCGGCCAGTGCCTACCAGGAGGCGATCGCCCTCGACCCCCAATTTGCCGGAGCCTACTGGAACTTAGCACAGGTATGGCAGCAAATGGGTGAGTCTGAAAATGCCGCCATCTGCTGGTATCAAGCATTGCAACTTCAGCCGACTTGGGCGACATCCCAGGATTACATTCAGCTGGGACAACGCCTCTGCCGCTCCGGCAAACCAGATTGGGCTGTGGTTTGCTATCGGCAGGCAGTCCATCTTGATGCGGCGAATACAGATGCCTATCACGGTTTAGGAGAGGCGTTAGGTCAGCAGGGTGACTGGGAAAACGCTGTGGAAGCTCACCGTCAGGCAACGCTGAAAGATCCCAAAAATCCTCAGCTCTACGCAGGGCTAGGGCAGGCACTCATGGCGATCGAACGCTACGAGGAGGCAGTTCTCTGTTACCAAAAAATCATCCAGCTCGCGCCTGATCAAATTTCGATTCAGATTGCGGGCTATCAGGGCTTACGCGATGCCTGGGTCAAGCTTGGAAATTGGATAGAAGCCCTGCCCTGCTACCAGGCTTTGGCAGGGCTTCAGCCCCAGTCCAGTCTGGCACAGCACGAGTGGGGTGATGCGTTAAATCGGCTGAATCGTTGGTCGGAAGCGGTTTATGCTTTTCGTCAGGCGATCGCCCTCAATGCCGATTTTTCCTGGTCATACAACAACTTGGGAGATGCTCTCAATCGTCTGGGAGAATGGTCAGAAGCTACAGCAGTTTTTCGTCAGGCGATCGCCCTCAACCCCAGTTTTCACTGGTCGCACTACAACTTAGGAGAGTCCCTTGCCCATCAGCACCAGTGGGATGGCGCGATCGAAGCTTATCGTTGCGCCCTAGAGCTAGAGCCTAACCTATCTCAGGCTCAACAAAAACTCAGCGATGCGCTGCGGCTACGTGCCAAACAAGACTTGACTGAGGCGCTGGATTTTTACCGTCAGGCGATCGCCCAAAATCCAGATGAAGTGCAGAACTACCACAAAGCCCTTGAGATTCAGCCTGATGTAGATCTATATGTGGGTCTAGCAGATGCCCTAGCTCGGCAAGAGCGAACGGACGGCGCGATCGTGTTTTACCAAATGGCGCTTCAGCTACAACCTGACCATTCAATGGCGATCGCTCAGCTCCAGAAAGTCTTGAAACGGCACAATCGGCAGGGCACTGGCTATCAGGTGGGTCTTAGCAGCCCAGACTATCTTTATGCCTATTGGCTAGAGCAAAATGCCCCTAGCCAGGATGACCTGAGATCCATGGCAAAATCTGCTGCGGCTCTCAGCTACCGTCCGCTAATCAGCATCATTATGCCGACCTACAACACTCCTGCCATATTTTTGCAGGAGGCGATCGAGTCTGTTCTCAGTCAGGTCTATCCTAACTGGGAATTATGTATTGCCGATGACGCATCTCGATTGCCCCATGTTGCGGCTCTGCTGAGGCAATATGCAGCTCAAGATGCTCGAATTAAGGTGATTTCCAGGACACAGAATGGACATATTTCAGCAGCATCCAATTCAGCGCTAACGCTGGCAACTGGAGAATTTATCGCCCTACTCGATCATGATGATGTCCTGACTCCAGACGCGCTGTACGAAATGGTTAGTCTGCTGAATCAACATCCTGAAGCAGACATGATTTATTCAGATGAGGACAAGCTCAACGAGCAGGGAGAGCGGATTTATCCCTACTTCAAGCCTGACTGGTGCCCTGACTCATTCTTGGCGCGGATGTACACCTGCCACCTCGGAGTTTATCGCCGCGCGCTAATCGATCGCATTGGGGGATTCCGACTGGGCTATGAAGGGAGTCAGGATTATGACTTAGTCTTGCGCTTAACCGAACAGACAGACAAGATTTTTCATATCCCCAAAATTCTCTATCACTGGCGAATGCATGCAAATTCTGCTGCCGGGGGAGTAGAGGCTAAACCCTACGCCTATGAAGCCGCAGAGCGAGCAATAGCAGATGCCTTAACGCGACGGAATGAACCAGGTAAAGTGGTGGGTAACGCCAGATTTCCCGGCGCATACACCGTTCGTTATCACATTGGCTGCTCAGGCACACCCGACCATACACCCAATCATCCTGCTGACTACCCCAAGGTCAGCATCATTATTCCTAGCCGTAATCTAGGAGCTATACTCGATCGCTGTCTTCAGTCAATTTTTAGTAAGAGTACCTACCCTAATTACGAAGTAATCGTGATTGATAACGGCAGCAGTGAGCGAGAGGCGCTGGAGACGATCGCTTCTTGGCAGCGTCAGCGACCGCAGCAATTCAAAAGCTATAAATTCAATGTTCCCTTCAATTTCTCACGCATCAATAACTTTGCTGCTAAGAAAGCACGGGGCAGCTATCTACTGTTTCTCAACAATGACACTGAGGTGATTGCCTCAGATTGGATTGAGGCGATGGTAGAGCAAGCTCAGCGACAATCCATTGGCGCGGTGGGAGGTTTGCTGCTCTATCCTGACAATACGGTTCAGCATGCGGGAGTTTTATTAGGTATCCAGGGTATTGCGAACCATGGTCATCGACACTTTGAGGCGCACACACCGGGATACTTTACCCAAATTGCTACCGTCAACAACTACTCTGCTATTACGGCAGCCTGTCTCATGTGCCGCCGAGAAGTATTTGAGCAGGTAGGCGGATTTGATGAGCAGCTAGCTGTTGCCTACAATGATGTAGATCTTTGCTTAAAGATCACCCAGAAAGGTTACCGCAATATTTACTTGCCCCACGTCCAGCTCTATCACCATGAATCACGCAGCCGTGGGTATGAAAAAACATCTGAGAAAGTACTGCGACTGAAACAAGAATCTGATCTGATGCGAAAGCGGTGGGGGAAGAAAGTAGAACTCGATCCCTGTTACAGCCCTAACCTAACTCGTGAAACAGAGGATTATGCTCTGAACATTCCAGACTGTATATCTATTGGAGTTACGCAAGTTACCAAATCTCAAGAAGCTTCAGAATGGCTGGAAGGCTGGGCGATTGATACACCCACCCAGGGGAAAAACTATAAGCTGGGGCTACCTATTCAGGGCTGGGTGTTAGGTAAGGATTTTGATGCGGTGGCGATCGAAATCATTCATGACAACCAAGTGATACAAAAAATTCCTCTAAATGTTCATCGCCCGGATGTTCAAGGGATTTATGCTCACCATGCCAAAGCCGAGCGTAGCGGATTTTCAAGAACCCTCAATGCTCTTGAAGTTCCAAATGAGGTGGTGTTACAGGCGGTCTTAGTAAACCAGAAACGTATCCATTTGGGAACAATTAATTCACAGATACTGACTTGAAAGCATTTCGTCAGCCGTATTTGTAGAGAGTAATAACACATGCAGAAGCCGTCTTACCATCTGAAAATACGGCTTCTAAACCTACCTCTACCTCACCCGAAAAATCTTGTAGGTTGAGGCTAGCCTGATAGCCACAGTTAGCGGCTTTAGCATCGTAAAAATGAGCTTTAATCACATCTGGGCGAGGAATCTGGATGGGAATTTCTGCAATCAAAAACTGGCGACTCAAAAAGCGCATCGCGATCGGCTGCTCAGCCTTACCCACGAGCCATCCTCCTATTTGGAGCATAGAGCTTTCAAAGCGATCGCCAGGTTTTGGCGTATCAGTCCAGCCCCATCTCAACCGCTCAGAATAATTTTGACAAAGATTAGCTATTCTTAGAACTTCAATGGACTGCTGCCCATTAATTTTACTGATTATCTTTTTACCAAATCTCACATGAGGCGTTAGCCCCAATTTTTCAATAGCTCCTTTTTGCTTAGTAGATGCATCAACTACAGGTACAAAATCCTTTTTGACTTCAAAGTTTGGCACCCAGTCCTGAAGATGCAGCCCTTGAGTTAAAACCTTTTCGTCTAACGCAGCCTTGTCCTGCTTAGAGAAACTATCTGCATCCCACTTCAAATCACGATTTTCTCTAGATTCTCCCAAACCCGTTAGCTCATCCATAAATTCTCTCGTGATTCAAAGCTCAAACTTCCACCATTATAGGCACTCTCTTTCAGACAGTTAGACTTAACGATCGACCTTTAGAAACACCTAACTCATATCTTTGGCAAGAGGATCTTCTTCAAACTACATGCCATTCTGTTGAGTGAAGCAAGGGAGAAAGCCTATGTCTCAGAATACGACTGAACCATTACAGCCCAAGCAGCATCAAGAACAGCGTCCCGGCTTAGAGTCTGAGATGAGTCCTCTACCCCAGACCGAGGGTCACGATTATCAAGGTAAAGGCAAGCTAGAAGGGAAAGTCGCGCTAATCACGGGTGGCGATAGCGGAATTGGTCGCGCCGTGGCGATCGCTTTTGCTAAGGAAGGAGCAGATATAGCGATCGTTTACCTGGATGAGCATGAAGACGCAGAAGCAACGAGGCAGCAAGTTGAGTCCGAAGGGCGTGCTTGCCTGCTCTTGCCGGGTGACATTGGGGATGAGCAGTTCTGTCAACACAGTGTCGAAATGACCGTCACTCATTTAGGGCACCTAGATATCTTGATCAACAATGCCGCCGAGCAGCATCCTCAGGAGAGCATTGAACAGATCAGCGGAGAGCAGCTAGAGCGAACATTCCGCACCAATATTTTCTCAATGTTCTACTTGACCAAGGCAGCACTTCCTTACCTGAGCGAAGGTAGCACTATCATCAACACTACTTCTGTTACAGCCTATAAAGGTAATGCTCAACTCTTAGATTATTCGACCACGAAGGGAGCGATCGTTGCCTTCACACGGTCTCTGTCCCAATCTTTGATCAAAAAAGGAATTCGGGTAAATGGTGTCGCCCCTGGGCCGATTTGGACTCCTCTTATTCCTTCAACTTTTCCGGAAGAAAAAGTTGAAAAGTTTGGTCAACAAGTACCTATGCAGCGAGCAGGTCAACCCGAAGAAGTTGCACCTAGCTACGTGTTTTTAGCCTCCAAGGATTCGTCCTACATGGCAGGGCAAATTCTTCATCCCAATGGTGGCGATGTAGTAAACGGTTAATAGGTGGAAATGGTAATAGATAGGGGCAGTCAAAAGGTTACCCATCCCTATCTGCCCGCTCAAAAAAATCAGCACAGCAATGCATGAATAAGCGTTGCTGTGCTGATTTTCTGGAAAAGTAACTGAAGAATGTCTTTTCAGTATCTACTCTCATTATTTAGGCTGAAGGCGCAATCACTCATAAGATTGATTGCTTCATTTGTTTACAGCGCCAAACTGTTAGATAGATTCAATCATCTCACATGGTAGGAGAACACAATGGTATCTACACTTGATGACACCAAGAGAGCTTCAATTGCTACAAAATTAGCGAGCATGAAAGTTGTTCAGGGGCTGCTGATTGAAAATGAACAGAAGCTCAGCCCCCAAATTACCGACCAAAAGATTCAAGAGCGTTTTCAAAAGATGCTGGAAGACGATCGTAAAAATCTGGGAATTCTGGAAACTGTTATTGTTCAATACGGAGTCTCGTCCAAGCCAGCTGAGAATGTCACAGAAATGGTTGAAAAGCTCTCAGAGCTGATGTCTGGTTCTAAGCTATCCCTGTACGAAAAAGTCTTTCAGCACGAAATACTTAAGCATCAGCAAACCATGTCTGGTTTGTTAGTACATAAAGCTGCCCAGAAAGTGGGTGCAGATGTTGAAGTTGCGATCGCTCCTCTCAACACGGTCAACTTTGAGAATCGGGCACATCAAGAGCAGCTGAAGGGTGTTTTGGAAGTTCTGGGAGTGCGAGAACTCACAGGACAGGAGGCTGATCAAGGGCTATGGGCAAGAGTCCAAGATGCCGTGGCTGCACTATCCGGTATTGCAGGCAGTGCTATCACTCAGGCATCTGATAGCTCGGACATGAAGGTGCAGGATGTCATTCGGGCAGATCACGCGAAGGTAAGCGTTCTGTTCGCCGAAATTGAAGGAAGCAATAATCCGCAAAAAACCAGGGAGTACTTTGGGCAACTTTACAAGGATCTATCAGCCCATTCAGAAGCAGAAGAGCATGTTGTCTACCCTGCTGTTCGTCCATTCTATGGCGAAGACAACACTCAAGAACTTTACAGCGAACAGGCTGAAATGAAGGAGATGCTGGATAAGATTAAAGCCATGGATGTTTCATCCTCTGGATTCAAAGATGCTGTCAAGCTTTTGAAAGAATCTGTCCTCGATCATGTTCGCCAAGAAGAAAGTACGATGTTAGCGGCGATCGGCAAAAATTTCTCAGATGAACAGAGCCAACAGCTTTCGACTGAATTCAAAGCTGCTAAGAGTCGCTTTCAAAAAGAGATTCGGCTTCGATGAACTAGGTTTGACTGTCACTCTAGAACAGAACTAAGCCATATCCTAAGTGTTGCTAGCCAGTGCTTAGGATATGGTTTAATTTGGATTAGATTATAAATTCTTACTAACTCAACCAAGGCTGAGGAGTATCTAATAACACTTATGTTTATTCGTATTCTCACTTAGAGTTTTGACTAAAAAAGCGATCGCTTTTTTAGTCAAAAAATTCGTTGATATGAATCGCTTTTGTGGGAGATCATAAGATAAATCTGGGAAAACTTATATCTAGAAGTGAACATCATAGAAGTTGAATGAGTCAGCCAATGTTTACTGGTCTACTCAATTTCTAGAAATTCCTTATTAGTTCTCCTCACACCAGATTTACGTAATATGAATCCTAACAACAGTAAAACTCAATTTCCTTTATGGAAGTTCTTGACTCAGCCTATCTTTGACAATAAGGTACCGCTAACCTTAAACCCTAAGCAATTTTGGCATCGCCACCAGATTGGGTATTTAGAGCGTTGTTGGAGAAAAATCTACCGCCCTGAAGAAAATTTTCATAGCTAGAATTTCACGGTTAAGCAGCTCAGAAATTCTCAATAGTCTTTGACTTAAGTATCTGAAAGTGGGGCTTTTATTCTGAATTTTTATCTTAGAGAGGCCTTGTCAGATTACCAGTTTCAGGATTCTTGATAAGGGTGTGTCAATCATGCCCTTACACTTTTTATAGAGCTATAAATGTGCTTGTAGCCCTTTATCTCTTTTGAGAGCATCTGGTTGAGATCATTTAGTTAAGATCATTTAGTTAAAATAACCTAGTTGCAATCAGTACCGCTTGCCGATCGCATTGCGCCCAGCAAAGTTTGTACAATGACGCAACGCTTAGCCCCTGTATTAGGAGGCACAGTGACTGTGATCTTTAGCCCTTGCTGATCTAGAGCCGGATTTTTTAAGTTGCCATTTGTGTCGAATTCGAGAGTGGAGATATTCGTTGCACCATTCTTTGCTTGTAAAGTCACTGAATTAGGCTCAAGCTGACCGTTACCAATGGGATCGGTCACCCCTAATGCTGTAATAGTGGGAGGTGCAGCAGTTACATTAAATGCTACCGTTTGCGATTGTTTGGTACGAAGGGCTTGGGCTTGAGCCTGTCGAAGAACCTGAGAAACTTGGTCTCTTGCTGCATTTGCCCGACGACTATTCATGAAGGAAAGCCATCCTGGAGCAGCGATCGCCGACAATACGCCAACGATCACTAAAACTGTCATCATCTCTATCAAGGTGTACCCAAACGTAGAATGTCCCGAAGAAGATTTACGTATCATTTTTGTGGCTCCACCGATTTTTAAGTTCCACCATGCTCTATAACTCCGCTATATTTTTAACTTTGCTAGATTTATTAGCTTACTAGGTTTCTAACTTCACTAGGCACACAAGGTCAAGCAAACAGCGATCAAGGAGTTTTTCCTAGCACGCCCCGACTGAGAACCCTGGTTTCTAGCGCGGGGAGGAATCCGTCTCCAATGATTCCAGGTCTGCCATCAGCATTGCCTCGCAGATACAAAATGACATCCTGATTAACGCCAGTATTCACCTCTTGGCTAGTTGCGGGAGAGCCTGTGGGTTGAGGACGGATGCTGATGCAAGCATAGAAACTGCGGACATTGCTGCCAAAGCCTCTGTCAATCAGCGTTTTATCGGTAGGAGATGTTGAGTAGTTCACTCCCTCGCTTGGGCAAACTGTAGCTTGGCGAGGCTTAACATCAACAAAATCAACCAGAGCTACAGGGCCGGGAGTATCGACCGGAGTTCCTGGAGTTCGTCCACTCAAAACTGCAGCATTCCGAAGATCTGTAGTTTGTCCAGTCTGTGCATCTTTGCCCATCGGCCATGTTGCAAAGTTATTGAATGCCCCTGGATTAACATAACCCCTATTGAGATTGCCTTGAGTGTCAAATTCAGTGAATGCATAGCGGGTAATTCTGGCGTTTTTTGACCAGATGGTGCTGGGGGCTTTGCTGAGGGAATAGACAATTAAGGCGTAGGAAGATCCAGTTAAACAGGAAACACCCGCAGGCGGTGTACTACCATAGCACTGCCCTCGGACACCCGCCGTAGTGTCGGGAAATGCCTGCTGTTTCCAGAAGGCGATGATAGGAACACTATCGTTGCTCAAAGATGCAGGGAGGTAGCTGGTTAGACAGATTGCTCCGGTCGCTGCGTTAGCTGGGCACTCTAAATTAGAACCTGTATAGATATAAACCGCTTCGCGTAGCTCTGTACTGATGTAGTCCATTGCCATCTGCATCTCTCGCTGAGTTTCAGAGCGAGAAGCTTCGCGTTGGTCGGTTCCCATCAGCTCGACGACAATATACATCAGACCTGAGATGATACCTCCAGCGATCGCCACAGTTACCAAGAGTTCCAAGAGGGTAAAGCCCTTTGTGCCAGAATGCCGTTTGGGCAGCAGCGCAGGCTTTACGCGAGATTTGAGCAAGTGAGATTTGAGTCGAGAGAAAAAGTCATGGTTTGCCATAGTGTCCCACCTCATATGGGGCGAACAGGTTATGTTCTAATGCTGCTGTTGATTTTTTGAAGCTAATTGTTTCTTGAAAGGTGAGCGGCGCACATCCTCCAAAAAATAATTGACTTTGAGCGACGGAGTGACCAGTAAGTTAAGGAGGCGGACAGCCTTGGGGTAGTGCCCCATTAGCGTTTTGGAAATAGCTGCATAGGGTACTATTCTGATCGCTCCAAGAGAACGGGGTGTAGATAATAGCAAGGGGGCGTCTCCGCTGATTGCCTTGGCCATTGGTCATCTGTAGAGAAGCCTGTTGCGGCGGACTTTCCAAATTTCCCCAAGCGTTTCCGGGTGCAGTGCCGTCTGCCACTATAGAGTAGACACGCACACCCAACTGGAAGTCTGACGGCCTTTGCTGAGTGACAGTCGGAGTTGAAGTACGTTGATCTTGCGTTGTATTTCCTCTTGTTCGGAAGACCTGCATGAAGAAATCTGCAACGCAGTCGCCATCTACGTCTACTTTCAAGGCTTTAGTGGGATCGATCGCTCTATCGTCATATCTTCCAGTACAGGCACTAGAAGGAGTTTTTATCAGACTGCCAACAAAACCATTGGGAGTACCGTAGTCTTTCAGAGCTATCCCATTTGGGATTTCCTTAGGCAGGTCGGCATTCGTGTGGTTGCCGCGCGCCACCATGGTTCGGATGCGATCGACCTCTCCCTGAGCAATCTGGAGGGCCTGTTCTGCTCGGCGATTTTGGGCGCGGGTGGCAGCCGCAATAAATAGAGGCGGGGTGATCAGAGTCACCGTCAAGCCAATCACAAACACTGCCACCAGACACTCAATCAGCGTTAGACCTTGCTCTTTTGAAGCAGTGTTTTGTCTAGCAAGTAAGCCCTTGAGAACAGGGAGCCGTTGCTGAGCATGAAAAGGGGAAACTGACATGGATGATCTCCTCATGGGGCAGAACAGGTCGCGGGTTGAGCGCAGTTTCTCAAGTTAGCAATATAGGGATCATTTGCGGCTGGCTCAGTATAGAACTCACTCCGGATGGCTTCAGCAAACTTGAAGCGCTGAGCTACAGGACCTGCTTTGGCATATTGCAGACCTACATCGTATCCCCAGCGGCGATTAGGAGGTCTGTAGTAAGCAATGTCCTCATTAGTAGAGCCATCAGGAGTTGTCGAAACTTCCCATCGATCCTGGTCAAAAGGCGCAGTCGCATAAGTGCTGAAACTGAGCTGTAAAAACGCACCCGAAATAAACAGATCGTCACCATCCCAGTTCTCTATGAATCGTGGGAAGTTGTGCAAGCCTCCGTAAGACTGGTTGGGACGCGAAGGAATCAATCCGCTGACCATGATCATGTTCATTTGGATACCGTCGGAGGCATTAATCTGAGTCTTACCCGCGTTCATAGCGGCGTAACCCGCGAGGTGCTCATTGGGAATAGTGCCACTGAATGTCATCGGATTGCCGTTACGGAAGACAATAGGGGACTCACCCTCAGCAGGGTTTTCAAGCACGGCATTTGGCAAAGTTGTGGGGTAGCTGTCAGCCAGAGTAGAGCGCATCCATTTAACGCCTTTGCCTATTGCCGCACCCGTCAGAATCGGAGGAAGAAGAACGCGATCTTGGTTGAGGTAAGAGGTGACGTTGCCGCTGCTGCACCCATAGCGATCGCGAGCTTGGTTTGATAGGAGAGACTCTGTCACCGCATACATCCCATCTTGAATACTGCCATCGCAGAACTCAGTCGAGAGGGGCGTGACGGCATCAGCCAGCACTTCACTCGGTCTCCACTGGTCGCTCTCAGGACGGGCAAAGGTGAGATCGAGATCTTTGCGGGTGTAAAAGTTAGAGAAGTCATCTGCTAGCTGTTGAGCCTTGATAAACTCCTCAAGCCCATCAGTTCGTGCGGTGCTTGTTACTCCAGGGGCGCGGTGTAGGTTGAAGTGTCCCATGACATAGACGGGATTGTGGCTGATGAAGGCTAAACCACGACCATCATCCCCTGTCCGACCTAGAGAAGCGCCATTGCGAAGGCGGAAGCCGTGAGGACGACGATCGGGATCGGCATAGTAATCCACAGGTTTTGGCGTGATCTTGCGATCGCTGCTCACAGGAGGATCGGTAGATGCTAAGGCATCGACTGACCCTGTATTCATCTGACAGTTCGTATCTGTACGAAGCTTGAGGTCAGTCTTACAGATTTCCCAGGTGCTGCGATACGGTCGGACAATGTGCGCTTCAGAGACGGCATCCTCTCGGAAAGCATAGACAAGACCGCTCTTAGGGAGCCAGGAATCAGTTCCAATGGCAGTCGATCGCATCAGATCTAAATCTAGATCCAATGTTCTGACACTCAGCATTTCTCGACCGTTGAATAGAGCTGCATCTTTGAAAGCCGTGCGATAGAGCGCTCCTGGTCGGGGAATACGGTTTGTTGAGCTAGTAGGCTGGGAACAAGGGGTATCGTTAGTACAAATCTTGATCAAGGAATTGCGGTTACTGTTGGGCGTAGAACCATTGGTGCCCGTGGAAACAACAGGCAATGTCCAAGATCTGGTGGCGCTCCCCAGGGTCGTACCCGTGATACCTAGCGGTACGCTGGCAACTGTTTCGGGTCGCACAACTCGATAGAGAAGGGTGGCTCCAGTGTTGGAAGTGCGGATGTAGTCATCAGGAGCTTCTCGAACCAGGGCTGCCTGCACAGAATCAGAGAGATCTCTATGGTTGAGAAAGCCGCCTGAGTAACCTGCTTCTACAGTAGCTGGAGGTACAGTAGTGCTGCTAAGAACGTAAGCAGGAAAGAGAGAATAAAGCACGGGAAAGTGAGGGCGCCTAGAACAAAGACTGAATAGTGGTTCAGAGTTAGCGCGTCTTACTTCCTCAGTACCCGATGGAGGAAGCATACCTTCCCAAGCTGTACATCGACCCAGCGGGGAATCTGCCAGTCTGTTTGGAAAAAAGCCGAAACGGCGATCGCGTGCTACCTGCTCTTTACTGATAATGAGCTGTGCTAGATAAATTTGCTTATTCAGTTCATCTCGCCGAGCCGCAGAGGTGCTGGGATCGTTTCGCCAACGCTCCATCAGTCGGATAAAGGTTTCTGGGTCGTTAGAGCCACTCTCAAACGCCATGTCTGCCAGCATAGCGGAAGTTATTGTAGTGAGGGCAGTGGGTCTGCGAATGGAATCGGGCAATCGCGTTGCGGCAGGCAATGCCAGAACTGCGGGATCATTACGCCGCAGGATTAGCCGCAGCGTTCCCCTCAAGCCCGTTGAAAAGTTTGAAGCGCTCGGATTGGTAACATTTGCGTCACCGATCAGAAGGCGACCTTGAGTATCCGCTTCGACATTAGCGACATCAAACTTTTCCAGGTAGTCCACGTTGTATGCCAACATACCAATCACACAACCTGCTGTATGCAGCGTTGTTTTGTCAGCAGGGCTGAGGTTAGCGTAGGTAACGCCGCTATCCATTAAGCCAATCACCCGACGCAGCATGGAGAAATCGCCCCACATTGACATCAAGGGATAGGGATGAACTTGATCCTGGTTAATTGCGCCCTGAACAGAGGTAAAGGAGGGAGCGCCCCCATTTGGATCTCCAGCAAACTGCGCCAGGTTGCGCAGCGCATTCATCCAGGGATTGCTAGTTGCACTAGATGTGAAGGCAGTTGTGGGCGGAGCGCTGAACTCCCAGCCGTTGGTACCCCGACCTCGGAAGAAATCGCTGGTGATAAGCGATCGCCCACCTGCTGCTAGATAAGGATCTCGACCTGACGTTACTGGAGGAGAGAAGGCTGGTGTGGGCAAGCCATAAGCTAAGTTCTCAAATGTAGCGCTCTTATCTAGCGTCCCAGCAGTTCCAGGATGGACAGTGGTCGCCAGACAAGCCGCCGGAAAGTCAACGCCATTGGGAGATTGAGCATGGTAGACTGCCGTTGCCTGGACAGAAGATAAATTATCCCAGAGAGATCTACGCTGTCGAGCCTCATTACAACGACCTGAACTGTTGCTAGGGCAAATATCCCAGGGCTTAAGCGGCTCATTTGCCAGATCAACTCCATCTGGAGAAGGGCCGCCCCACCCAGCAGGATCGCCCAGTTCTAGACGCTGACTCACAAGCAGTCTCAGCCCATCTCGGCGAGCGCGGCGTTCCCAATAGCCATCTAGACCGACGCTGGTGCTGTCTGAACCAGGAGGGGGTTCATCTCCCGTCAGTTCAATATTTCCAGAGATATCTGCCCCAATAAACCCTGGAATTTGATCGCTCTTTCGACCATATCGGGGATAAGGGCCATAGCGATTGTCGGCACGGAAGGTGTCATCAACATAGGGCGTATCCTCATTGGCGTAAACCATCCGGGGGAAAAACTGGTTGGTTTCATTCCAGGCTGGAGTTCCTGTCGTGTCTTTATCTACCGCAGGGTTAGGCACAGTTCGACCCACAGAAATGCCGTTAGCCTGAATACCAATTGGATCTAGGGAATAGTCGGCAGGTCTGCGACCATTCGTAGGCGTAATGGAGTCGCTGTTAGCGTCCATTGTCCTGTTCTCGACCGGGTCGCGACCTGGCCCTGCAAACAGGTCAAACCGGGAGCCATTGTTGTAATTGTTGTCGCGGATTGTACCTGTGATGAACTGCCCCTGAAAAGCTGGAATCTCTCTCGATGGCTCCGCCTTAATGTCTGCTGTCGTCAGCTTTGAAGCTTCCTCAGTATACAAGCATGAATCTTTGGAGCTGATCATATAGCCTCGGAAACTACTGCCGCCCACAATCAGGTTGCCCTGAGTGTGCATAGCACCGTTCCAGTTGAAGGCAGGTCCGGGAAAAATTTCCAGGTCATTTCTAAACCAGGCTGCCCATTTGAAGCCTTGAGTCGCCTCCCGATCTTGCTGAAACTCTAGTGTGGCGATCGTGCCATTGGGGCTATTGGGTAAAACATAGGCATCAACCTGGAAGTTTTTACGCAGTTTGGTAGTATTGACTTCGTCAGGGAACCAACCATCATTGTTGATCGGAACAAACGTCTCAGTTCCGGTTCCGGTTGTGGTTCCGCTACGAATCTTACAGGCACTTGTGGCTTGAGTAGCATTACTCAAAGGAGCATTGCGGATGAAAGGGAAAGGACGAGCCGTTGCGCGAGCCGCAACATTTTGACTCCTCAAAGTTGCTGGATCAGCAGGAGCCGTGAAGAGAATGGAGTAAACCACCGTTCCATCATTAGCGCCATCGGTAGTGCCGTCTCCATCCAGATCGGCTTTATAGCGCCAAGCGTTGTCTACAACACCATCTCCATTAATATCAATCCGCGACTCACCGGGCAGCTTATAGGGATCATCACCCGGAAGGGGCTGCACTCGGACATTGCCACCCAAATCTCGTCCGTCATTCAGCATCATGCCTAAAAGCTGAGCTTGGCTGGGTACACCCCCACTTCGGCGATCGCGATCCGGGCTAAATAAGAACTCAATTTTAGCCTTGGCACGATCGATTGCCGGAGTCGCCGCATTGTAAATAACACGCTGCTGACGTTCACCGATAGTCTGCTGCGTTCGGGTAAAGGTACGATAGCCGATCGCGCCTACGGTGAGGGTGACGACCAGCAGCAGCAGAATAGTAGTAGGCAACACAAAACCTGCCTGTGTGGCAGTTCGCCGACTAAAGATTAACCAGCTTCGGAGCAGCCCACTAATGAAACCTTTAGTAAGGGTTTGAGCCATTCGACTAATCTGTCGAAGGAGATGCTGAGCGGCTCTAATGATTTTTGGGGTTGACATAACTGTCTTCCTGACAAGTGGGATAATCGGCAGATGAAAGGTAGGTGATTATGAAGTCTGGGATGGGTGATAGTCAGGGCGCAGAGAGAATCTATTGAAGTTTAAGAGCACTTATGGATGATTCTGTCTTAACAATTCAGGGCTATAAGTTCAACGGGGAAATTACGATCGCTCACATTCTGTAAAAACTACGGCTCTGCCACTCATAAGGTTTGAGGTTACAAAAATCTTTGCTAATGAAACCTATAATGCCCGATTCGACCCAAAAAGCGATCACCTTCTTAGGATGTTGGTTGTTGGGGCTAGACTAATGTCGGGATAAGCACATGAGTTACCCTTGTTTCAATAGAGCTTAGATAAAGTTGACAATACGCGAAAATGCGGGGAGTCATTCAGGAACTCTCCGCATTTACATGATTAATTTTTTGGCTCTCCTATGGGGAAAAGAGAGATCTAATACTTGTTGAGATTAATTCCAGCTTCTTTTGCCATAGCTGCTAAACCCTTGCGCTCAAGAGTTTTGATGGCTTTAGTGGAAAGGCGAAGCTTGACCCAGCGGTTGCCTTGAGACCACCAGACGCGCTTTTCCTGCAAGTTGGCTTCCTGCAATTTCTTGGTACGACGGTGCGAATGGGAGACGGCGTAGGCGTTATTTGCCTTTTTGCCCGTGAGGTCACATTGACGAGGCATGGCGGTTTAAGGAATGGATGGACACGGTCATTCATTATAGAGTGATTTAGGGTCTGGAGGCTAGAGGAAAGGTAAAAGATATCAAATTTGATATCTTTTACCTCTTTGAATTTAAGCGCTTAAACTAAGCACTTAAACCAAGCGCCTAGTTTTTGGTCAGGCGGGTTAGTACCTGATTCGATCGCTCCACAAACGATTTCATGCCGTCTGCATCGAAGCCTTTTTGTGCCATCAGCGCCAGATCGTAAACATGCTGGCAAATCAGAGTGGCTAGCTCTGAGGACGGAGATTGACCGTCTGATTGAATAATGCTGCCCTGGCTAAGGTTAAGCAGGTTTTGAATCAGTGGGTGAGCCGTGTTGACCAAGAGCGTATGCTCTTCGGGGAATTCGACAGCTTGCTGCATCATCAGGGCATTCATTTCACGCATCCGGCGCAGAGCTTCAGGAAGAAGGACGATCGCCGGGGGGGCGGCTTCAGCATTCTCAGACTTGAGAGCTTCGGTACGAATCGTCAGCTTGGGCTTGTGCAGGGCAGTTTCAAACAGCTCCTTGACGGTTTCACTACGGGTCTTATTGGTCTTGGGATCAACAATGTCGCTCGCTTTTTCTTTGTCGATCAGGGTTTCATCTAAGTCTGCATCAACACGGGAGAACTGCACATCGGAATATTCGCGCTCTAGGAAGCTAATGAAGTGGCTGTCAATGAATGAGTCCATAAACAGCACTTCTAGTCCCTGACTCTTGTGCAACTCTACGTAGGTGGCTTGAGAAGTTGCGTCGGTGCAGTAATAAACTCGGTTTTCGTGGCGGGCTTTGTTGCGCTCTAGATATTCTTTGAGGGTCGTGTAAGCCTTGCCGTCCAAGCTATTGCTCTGTCCTGCTTCAGGCGGCACTTCTTGCCATACATCGCCCTCAGCGGACTGAACTTCTACGGCAGGGATTTCGGCAGGGGCAGAAGCTAGGTCAGCCGTAGTCTGGAAGATGAGAATATCTTCCACCTGCTTGTTGAACTTATCATCGTTCATAGAGCCAAACTTGACGAAGGTGCCTAAGTCCTGCCAGCAGCGGATATAGTGCGATCGATCGTCTCGATAGAGTTCCTTAAGGCGATCGCCCACTTTTTTGGCAATGTAGTCGGCAATTCTGCGGACGGTGCGATCGTTTTGCAGAAAGCTGCGGGAGACGTTGAGTGGAATATCAGAGCTGTCGATTACGCCACGCAAAGGCAGCAGGAAGCGAGGAATCACTTCTTCGCAGTTGTCGCTAACAAATACCTGATTGCAGAACAGCTTGATTTGACCTTTCGTGACGTCAACATCGGGCTTCAGTTTTGGGAAGTAAAGAATGCCGTTGACTACAAAGGGATAGTCGGTGTTGAGATGAACCCACAGCAACGGCTCTTCTTGAAAAGGGTAGAGGTAGCGATAAAACTCCAGGTAGTCTGCTTGCGTCAGGTCTTTGGGCGACTCCTTCCAGGCAGCTTTTTGCTTGTTGATCTGCTCATCAGCCAGCTTGATTGGGAAGGGCATGAAGTCGCAGTAGGTTTTAACCAACTGCTTGATGCGGTAGTCTTCCAGGTACTCTAGCTCTTCCTCTTGTAGGTGCAGAGTAATCGTGGTGCCGCGATCGCTTCGCTCTGATTGGCTCAGTTCAAACTGGGTAGAACCATCGCAAGACCAGTGAATCGGCTCTGCACCTTCTTTGTAGGAGAGGCTGTCTATCTCAACACGAGAGGCAACCATGAAGGAGGAGTAGAAGCCTAAGCCAAAATGACCAATGATTTGCTGGTCGGTACTGTCTTTGTACTTTTGGACAAATTCTTCGGCGCTGGAGAAAGCCACCTGGTTGATGTACTTTTTAATCTCCTCTGCCGTCATGCCGATGCCGTTATCGGTGATTGAGAGGGTTTTCTGCTCTTTGTCGATCGCAATATGAATCTCTAGTTCACCCGTTTCACCCAGATACTCGCCCGATCGGGAGACCATGCGCAGCTTTTGGATAGCATCCACTGCATTAGAAACGAGTTCTCTCAAGAAAATTTCGTGGTCAGAATACAGCCATTTTTTGATGATGGGGAAAATACTGTCAGTATGGATACTGATGTTGCCCTGTTCCAGAATGGTTGTCATGGGTCTAGCTCAAACGTGAGGGGGTAGTTTAGAAAAACTGTTGCTCAATGCCAAGGTCATGGCTGACCTGCTGGCTTGCTGACTCTAATGGTAGCCGCTCTAGAGCTTCAAAATTAGGTTAGGCGATCGCTTCCATTCTAGTCAGTAGGGTTTGCTGCTTTGGAAGGGCGGATTTCACTACTTCAATCTCCCTCCAAACCTCATGGTATTGCTTAATCCGGCTATGAAATTTATTTTGAGAGGTGTGCTCCGCACACCTCTCAAAATAAATTTCATAGATAAAATCAGCAACGCTAACCTTATCAAGCTAAGACGGAAGCATTGGCAGCAGCAACGTGACGAAGTAGTAGACTAGCGGCGCAATGAAGACATAGCTATCGGTGCGATCGAGAATGCCGCCATGCCCCGGAATCAGTTGACCTGAGTCTTTGACTCCGGCATCGCGCTTCATCATCGATTCAGTTAAATCGCCCAATAGACTGGCAATGCCAATCAACAGTCCGAGTGCCATACCGCTGAGGGGAGTGCCTGCCCAGCCTAAAAACCAAGATCCTGCCGTTGCCACTACAACGCTACCCAAAACTCCGAATACTGCACCTTCCACTGTTTTTTTGGGGCTAATGTCCGTCAATCGCGTTTTCCCGAAAAACTTGCCAATGAAGTATGCTCCGATGTCCGCCGCCCAAATACAGGCAAAGGCAAGCAGCGTCACGGTTAGCCCAACGGGCAAGGTTGTGATAGGGGCGATCGGCCACTCCGGAAAGTAGCCCCCAAGCGGCAAATTACTGACCTCAGCACTACCCAGCCCTCGCAGCCTCACCCAAAAGCTAGGCAAATATCCGCAGTAGAAGAGTCCCAGAATTGAAGAAGCAATGTCGGCGATCGTTGAGAGTTTCGGCTGAAACAGGAGATAGAAGCAGATGAATGTCCCTGCCAAAGGCATGAGAACATCGACTAATGCAGGCGCAGACTCTGCCATCAACATGAGTAAAAGGCTCATGGCGATCGTCGTTTTTGCGGCTGGCGCAATCCCCGTTGCTCGTGCTAGTTCAAAATATTCTTGCAGCCCCAGATAGACAATTACACCAAAACACAGCGTGAAATACCAGCCGCCCAGGACAATCATTCCCAGAGCTAGGACGATCGCAACAATAGCACTGAGGAGACGCGCAAGAGACATAGGAAGCAGGAGAGTAGAACGAAAGCGATAAAACCTGGCAGCGTAAATCATCCTTGAAGTCCCAAGCTCAGGCTGAGAATTTCTTGAGTTAAGCGATCCTCAAGTTAAGAAACACTGTGGCATACATTAACAGAATTTTTGTTCAACCGAGCTTTTCCCCACTTAAAACAAACGTAGGGTCAAGGGCTGCCAGGACTTGATGAGTTCCTCGCATCTCTAGGCGATTGATGGCAGACTGAACCACCTCAATATTTCGCACTTGCAGTTCTGATAGCGCTTCAGAAATGGCGTAGAGGCTTTCCAAATTAGTGGCGGTTGCCACAATGCGCCCCTGCGGCTGTAGCCTCTCCCAGACCGATTGCAGAATTGCTTTGATGGAACGACCGCCGCCAATGTAAGCACAATCGGGTTCAAGGGATAGCGTCTTGAGGCAGTCTGGTGCGCTCCCTTCAACGATATCGATGTTTTTCACCCCAAAACGATCGCAGTTGCGCCGAATCAAATCCGCCACATCTTCATCTCGCTCGATCGCAAAAATTTTGCCCTGAGGGCAGAGTAAAGCAGCTTCAACGGCGATCGTGCCTGTCCCGGCACCAATGTCCCACAGGACAGAATCTGCTTTGAGCCGCAGATAAGAGAGCAGGAGTAGCCGAATTTCCCGTTTAGTGAGCGGAATTCCGGGCAGGCGCTCAAACAGATGATCGGGGATGCCGGGAGTAACGTATGACCAGAGAGGAGAAGACATTGATAGGGCAGAATTCAATGAAAGGCAGGACTCTCTATCTACCCTAACGCCATATATCCGCAAACTCTAGGTTTAGTTTTATTAGACCCCTGGCAAAAGTTTATTCTTTCACAATTCTTAGAGTCTGAAGTTGGGAGTCGGCACAGCCCGTGAGAATGCCGCCTGTGGCAAGAACGTGCTGGAGGTATTCGATCGCCTCGACGGTAATCACTTCTCCCGGAAAAAGCACCGGAATTCCGGGTGGATAAGGGCAGATCAGTTCGGCACTGAAATGAGCGATCGCCTCTGAGAGCGGCACGGTGTGAGTGGGCGAGAAGAAAGCTTGGCGGGGGGAGAGAGGAGTGTGTGAGGGAATGGGGAGGTGAGGGAGATGAGGTGGGAAGGAGGCAAAAGGGCGTGCGGTAACTGCCAGGATTTTGAAAGATTGAATCAGGCGATCGATGTCTTCAGGGGTGTTGCCGGGGGTGAGGATGAAGGTGAGATGCTGGAGTCCAGGTAACTCACAGGTGACGTTGAGGGTTTGGTGGAGAATTTCATCAGCTGCAAATCCGGTGAGTCCTAAACCTGAAACATCGACCGTGATCCGGGTCGGATCAAGAGCGTGAAAGCCGGATGAGCTAGAGACGGGCAAAACCACAAGTCCGGAAATTTGGCTCAGCTGGGTATGGGCGATCGCTGCCAGTTTCAATGTTTCAGTCCACAAGGCTTTGCCCTGGGTTGCCATCTGCTGACGAGCCGCATCCAGAGAGGCAAGCAGCAAATAACTGGGGCTAGTGGACTGCACAAGCTGCAAACAGCGCGTCAGCCGATCGCCATCCACCCGATCGCCTTTAATATGCAGCATGGCGGCTTGCGTCAGGGCAGACAGGGTTTTGTGGGTAGATTGAACTACTAAATCAGCTCCAGATTGCAGGGCTGGAGTGGGCAGATGGGGATGAAAGGCGAAATGTGCGCCATGGGCTTCATCTACCAGAAGCGGCATCCCATACTGATGAGTCAACTGGGCGATCGCCTCTACATTGCTGCATACCCCGTAGTAGGTGGGTGAAACAATGAGAACGGCTTTGGCATCTGGATGTTGGGCGATCGCGATTTCCAGGCTAGTGAGACTCACCCCATGCACTAAATTCCAGGTCGCATCATATTCTGGTTCTACCCAGATAGGAATGGCTCCTGAGAGAATCAGCGCTGCGACTGCCGACTGATGAACATTGCGCGGCAAGATCAGCTTATCGCCAGGATTGCAAGTTGCCAACACAGCCGCCTCAATGCCGCAGGTAGAACCATTCGCCAAAAACCAGGAGCGATCGGCTCCAAACGCCTCTGCGGCAAGATTTTGCGCAGCTTGAATTACGCTGACGGGCGCGAAGAGGTTGTCCAGCTCTGGCAGTTCGGGCAGATCAGCTCGAAAGACAGCTGCACCCCAGAAATTTGCCAACGGTGCAGGAATCCCCTGCCCTTTTTTGTGACCCGGCGTGTGGAAGGCTGCACGGGTCGCATGGGCAGCAGTTTGGAGCGCTTCCAGAAGAGGGATAGCGGCTTGGCGATCGGGTAGAGGCATGGGATTAGAACAGAGAAGATAGTTTTTTCTCCAGGCTCTCACTAATTTCACGGATCTTGCCAGACTGAGCGAATGAAAATACCAAAGTCATACGGTATTGGGTAACAGCAGGAAAGATTTAGGGTGTTGCAGCCTGTCTACTTTGAACTTGAGATGAACCCGACTCTGCCTTTTCCTGCTCTTGCACCCACTACCCACCCCATCGCAGCTAAACCGATCGCCGCCACCGCTTTAGAGACTTATCATGCTGTCCAGCAGGCTGACAGAATTCGATCGCTCGATCGCAGTGTCAAGGTGGGCGAAATTGAGCTAAAAGATCGGAGTCGGTGGTGGAAGATCAAGGTACGCTGGACAGTCAAGATGGGGCATTTCCTCCAGTTTGAGGAAATCTCAGGGGAGAGCCAGACATTTTGTGCCTTGGTTAATAGCCTTAATAAGGGCGATCGCCTGATTACCCCCGACGAGTGGGAAATCTTTGCCATGCTGGTAGACGATCGCCGCAATTATGCGCTGCGTATGGGCGCTCAGAAATGTTTGAGTCGGCTTATCCATGCCCCAAAAACGCCTGAAAGAAATGCTGCCACCAAGGGATAAAACGGCTCTGCACCTGGGGTAGCCGCTCGCGGATCTCCTGAATCTCCCAGCCTGTCAAACGTGCCAGGGTTTGAGCCTGCCGCTCAAAAACGCGGGGAAGCGATCGTTGATAGTCTTGCCCAGCGCTACAGGTGGGTTCGCCCGTAAAGGGATGACGGAGAATATAGCGACCCTGAAAGGATTCACGGTTGTTCGTTTGCTGAAATATTAGGTCTTCAGGGAAGCGATCGCGCGTATATCGCACATGCATTCGGGTCAAAAATACATTTTGCGGTGTTTCTGGAGTTACCCAAAATGCGCCTGCCTGACGCAGTTCATCAGGGGTCAACGGCTCAGCCGAGCAAGGATCGCAACCCGCCATGTCCCAGGCATATTCCACGAAAGCTACGTTCTTGCCTTCGCGGTTGTAAGCCGTTGCAAACATAGATTTGTAAAAATCGCTGAATTCCTCTTTGACGTACAGCGGGACTTCTGCATCCGAAGGCACTTTTACCGTGCGGTAATTAGTCACTTCTGCCTGTCCTTGGGGCGACAGAATATAGACAATCAGATCCTGTGCAGTTTGGGCATTAACCATGCCCAGCCGAATCGGCAGCATAAATCGAGGCGACTCATAGATGATCTGAATCGGACGTAAAGACTGATAGCCTGAAGTTTCATATACCTCTAAGTTCACCTTTGCCACAAAAAACTTTAGGCGCTGACGAATGTAGGGCTGCAAGAGCTGCCTCGCGCCTTGGGGAATGCGGTAGCCATTTTGGGTCAGCCAAGTTTCTAAGCCTCCCGACTCTCTAGCGCTCAAAATCACGATATCGTACTCGCCTACCGTGAACTGAGATTCTACCGTCACGCCCAGAGCGCCATTACTTTGCCGAGACGCAGCCCGCTCAGCAGAAGCCGCTTGGGGCGCCATCAACCTATCTTCAGTCCGCCATATCGGTGCGCAGGGATCAGGATCAAAGTACTCCACTAGGCGAGGAGCGCTAAAAGCATCCAATCGCTCAACTATTTTAGGATCAGAAATTTGCACCTGATTTTCTTCTAAGACAACCGGAACAGGAATGACAATCGCGAAATCTTTCACATCGCCTTGATAGTCATTTGCCATAGTCAAAACCGTACGATTGCCATTGCGGGCGATCGCCACTTGCGAAGCCTGATTGTATAGCTTTGTATCCGCTTTAGCCACATAAAAACCGCAAAATGCCCAGGCTTTAGCTGCAATGAAGAAGCTTGTTAAACAAATAAAACAGGTAATCAGCAGAACGCGAAAGAGTTTCATACTAGAAGCTGAAATTTCATTTCAGAGAAGGTAAAAAATATTGGAGCTTCTGTTTTAAGGGACTGGTAAAAGCTCATCGGTCATATCTACTTCAGATAGCTCTAGAGCATCTTGATGCCAGATAAAGCGATCGCCTGAGAACATTCGATCAAGTAAAATAGTCAATGGCGCAAGGCTAAACAGCGCCCAGAAAGGAGCGGTTGAGATAAACCAGAAGTTGCGAAGATAGAAGGTGAGAAGAGCGATCGCGCCAGCCCAAATAATTCGTGCAATTCGCGCATTGGGAACAGTGCGCGGATCGGTAATCATGAACAGAGCGAACACCAACAGCGAACCGCTCATCATCCGATGTGCCCAAACATCCCATGTCCAGCCCAGCCAGAGGTTTCGCACTGCCTCCAGCCCCGCGTAGGAAGCCAAGAATGCGACGCTTGTATCCCAACGTCCAATCCGTCCCAGCACTAAGCCACCCGCGCTGAGAAACAGCAACACATACCAGCCTTCTTCACCCCACTGCCCTGGAGAAACCCAGGCATCCTGTGTCAGCGTTAGCACGGCTACAATGCCAAAGTTGCCTGGATTAAAAATATGCTTGTCCTGCACTCGCAGACAAAACTTGCTGAGAATCGCCAAGGTGCCTGCCAACATTAGCGTACCAACGTGATCGGCACGCAGCAGCAAACTCAGCCCCAAAGAGGTGACTAATGCACTCGGAAGGGATTTAATGAACGGAGCAGAAACTTGAATCGCTGCGATCCACTGGACACAGCAGCAGGTGGCAATTAGCGCCCCAATCATGAGGGGGTGCAGCGACCAGTCCCGCGCAACGATTCCAACTCCTAAAAATAAGCTGAGGAATAAAATTTGATAAAGCCGAGCATCACTAAACAGCATGGAGGGGAACGGATGAGTTCAGAACTAGCTGTTATTATGTCCGGTGCGATCGACTCTAAAATCCCAGTTTCAGTTTCAGTAACAACCGCAGATTTAAGTTAAAGAAGTGTATTTTTTACAACCTGTTTAATAGAGCTAAATGGCTAAAAAATGCTCCATAAGGCTATCCGCCAAGGGCTTGACCGCAGGAGAGTACTGTTCAGCCTCCCGCAGCATTTGCTCGATCGTCGTGTCTTGAATCTGGCTATCCACTAGCTCTTGAGCAATTACGGTTGAGCAATCACTCAGGACATTCTCGTCGATTTCCAGATGAAACTGAATTGCCCAGACATGATCTTGATAGCGAAAAGCTTGATTGGGATATTTGCTGCTCTGAGCCAAGCGATCGCAATTGGGTGGAATATCAAACGTATCCTGATGCGATTGAAACACCCGAAACTGCGGCGGAAAATCTTTGAATAACGGATCGGTTTTTGCCGTCTCTAAAAGCTGAATTTCGCACCATCCTGCCTCGCGTCCCGACTCGCCGCGATAGACCTTTGCGCCCAAGACTTTTGCTAAAATCTGCGAACCCAGGCAAATTCCTAAAATAGGAATTTTTTGAGCGATCGCCGATTCTAGTAACTCAAATTCATACTGTAGAAAAGGATAGGTTTCATCTTCATAAGCGCTGATTACCCCACCCAAAACCACGATGTGGGAATAATTGGCAATTGCTTCAGAAAGCACTTCGCCTTTAGGAGTATCTAAGTACCGTATGGGTATTGACCTATCTTTCACAGCCGTTTTCAGAAGTCCTAAACTTGAGCATTCCTCATGTCGAATCACAAGAAGGCTGGGTTGAGCAGTGGTCATGAGCTTTTATTGCATTGCTTATTTCTATTCCCTGATCCTGCTGAGCAATCAGCCAAAATTTCTGTATTTTGCACAACATATTATGACAAGCTAGTCTGATATGTTAGGCAGTACTAAATTCCGTATTAAGACTGCATTCCATAATGTCTGCTTTAACCGCATCTGCCTTAACCGCCGAGCAAGTTAATTGCTTCCACAGGGACGGTTTTCTAATTGTTGAAAACTTGATTGATGAAGAAACCGTTCATCGGTTGGTCGATCGCGTTGAGCCTCTGTTCTCAGGCGAGTTTGACACTTCAGTTTATCCGGATGAATGGTACTGGAATCCGCAGTTGGGCAAGCCGGGTGCATCGGCGCAAATGAGCAACGTGTGGAAGAGCGATCGCGCCTTTGCTTCGGTCGTGCTATCAGCAAAAATTGGCGAGATTGCCGCAGACTTAGGCAGATGGTCAGGTGCAAGATTGCTAAGCGATAGTCTCTGGCGCAAACCCTATGGTGCAACTGAGACTACTCATCATCAGGACTCCATGTACTCTTTCTACCATACGCCGCAGGAGATTGTGGTGTGCTGGATCGCCCTCAGTAATGCGGTACAGGGAGCCAGCCCGATTGAATATGTGCGGGGTTCACATCGCTGGGCGCTGTCTAGCACTGTGCCAGAGTTTCATGCCCCCAGCAGGAGCTATCGCTGGGAAATGGAGCAAGCAGCTCAACGCGCTGGAGTTGAGTCACCTGAGGTGGTTCAGCTAGCGCTCAAGCCTGGAAGCTGTGCTTTCCATCATGGGCATATGTGGCATGGCTCTGGCAGAAATCTGCTGCCAGATGTGGTGAGACGCAGCTTGGTGTTGGTGCATGTACCCGCTGAGGCGCGCTTTAAGCCAGCAGGAGCCTATGTGCCCGGAGGCTACATTGCCGGACGCTACAAGCGATTTGGCGACGACGCAATGGATGAGAGCTTTTTCCCGATCGTCTATCGGCAAGACGGCTATCGGACTCCTTTTATAGAAGGCTATTGTGAAAACGCTTTTGCACAGGCTGCTGCATCTTCCTCTAATCAGGCGAGTGCTTAGCGATGACCCATCAGCCTCTACAGTTTAGCGACGCTCAGATAGCGCAGTTTCAGACACAGGGATTTCTAGTGATAGAGAAATTCCTTGATTTAGAAGTCGTCGATCGCATTGATGCTCGACTTGATCCGCTCTTTGCGACACAGCTAGAAACGGGTAACTACCCAGATGAATGGCATGGTAGACCGAATCTCAGTCAGCCCAATGCTACCCGGCAAATGAGCGGTCTTTGGCGATGCGATTGCACAATTGCCAGCCTCTCCCTGTCCGCCGAAATTGCTCGGTTGAATGCGACGCTGGGGGGATGGACGGGCGGGCGATTGGCAACTGATAGCTGTTGGATTAAGCCGCCTGGTGCACCTGAGGTGCTCTTTCATCGCAACAATACTTCGGTGAGCTGTATTGACCCTGCCACCGTGATCACCTGTTGGATATCCCTAGGAAGCGCGGCGGCTGGAGCGCTGGAGTATGTGCCCCGCTCTCATTTGTGGTTCTGTAGCGATCGCTTCCAGTTTCTCCATGCGCCTTTAGGAGACTATCGCCAGCCGCTCTGGGATGGGGCGATCGAGGCAGGTCTTGAGCCATCCCAAGTTCAGGATCAGATACAAACCGCAGACATTCCGACGGGCGGCTGTATTTTCATGCATGGTGACCTCTGGCACGGTTCAGGTCGGAATATTACAGACGAGACGAGACGGAGCTTTTCGGTTAGCACAATGTCAGCCTCTTCTCAGTTTCAGCCCTTGGGCGTGGGACAAGGCTATATTTATGGTCGCTACCGTTCCATAGGAGATCTAACGATCGATGAAAGCTTTTTCCCAATTCTATGGACGCAAGAGGGATATTGTTCGCCCATGGTGAGGGCGTATTGCCGGGATATCTTGAGGGCAAGTGTCGTGTAAAAAACGATCGCTCGGTATCAAGCGTTACGAATTCGCCCTGACGGATGGCATAGGTTTAGATGGAATTCAAGGCTTTATCCTCTGGATTTAATCAGGTGCAGTTACTTAGTTTTTATCTACCCGGTTTTTAGAGAATTCACCTAGCCGTCACTGATTGAGGGATTAAGCATGGCCAAATTAGAGGTTAAGCCAAGGGTTTCAGGTTTACGTCCAGATTGTCTACCGTTTTCTGAAGTTATTTCCCAGTCGATCGCTAATATCGCACCTAGCGTTACGCCCACTGTCAACGCCGCTTTAGTGTTTGCTAGCGCTGGAACGGGGACTTGGTTTACCTACGTTTTAGCGACAATCGGCTTGACTTTTGTGGGTCTCAATATTAACCAATTTGCTAAGCGATCGGCATCACCCGGCTCACTGTACGCCTACATTGCTCGCGGGCTAGGACCTATGGCAGGCGTACTCACAGGCTGGGCGCTGGTTCTAGCCTATGTCTTGACCGCAATGGCTGTGGTGAGCGGATTTGCCAGCTATGGGGCGGTTGTCCTCGGCGCGATCGGTATCAATCCCTCTCCCATTTTCCTATTTGCGATCTGCGTTGGCATAGCCTGGTACGTAGGCTATAAAGACATCAAGCTTTCAACGGTTATCATGCTGGTGTTAGAAGCGGTATCGGTCGGGCTGATCATCATTCTAGGTATGATTATTCTGGGCGAGAAAGGCTACGTTATTGATCCAGCTCAGCTTACACTTCAGGATGCCAAACCGGGCGGCATTGTTCTGGGTCTGGTGTTGGGTGTATTCAGCTATGTTGGGTTTGAGAGCGCGACAACGCTGGGCGATGAGGCCAAGCAGCCTCTACGCAACATTCCACGGGCAGTGATTAGCAGCACGATTATCTGTGGAATCTTTTTTGTGTTTATGTCCTACATTGAGGTGCTAGGATTTCAGGGCGCTCCGGTCAAATTCAACGAAAGTGCAGCTCCTATGAGCGACCTAGCAAATTTTGCTGGCGTCGGTTTTTTTGGCGTACTAATTGCTGTCGGGGCAACGGTCAGTATGTTTGCCTGTGCTCTAGCAAGTATCAATGCAGGTGCCCGAATTTTCTTCTCTATGGGAAGACATGGCATCTTTCACAGAAGCATTGGTCGGGCACATGGCAGAAATGAAACGCCTCATGTGGCAATCACCCTGTTCGCACTTGCTACGTTTCTAGTGCCAACTATTATGAATATGGTAGGCGTAAGACCGCTAGATATCTACGCATACACGGGCACGATCGCCACCTATGGTTTTCTGGTTGCCTACATTCTGATTTCAATCGCGGCTCCTATTTATCTCCGACGTGAGCACCAGCTGCGCTGGACAGACGTTCTATCTTCCATTCTGGCGATCGGATTCATGCTCATTCCTGTTCTAGGCAGTATCGGTCTTCCTGGAGAGAACAGTATTTTCCCTGTTCCTACTGCTCCCTACAATGTCTTCCCCTATCTGTTCCTGGTTTATATGATAGTGGGCGCAGTCTGGTTTCTGATTTTGCGATCGCGCTCCCCTAACATGATTCAAGAAATGGAGAATGATATTGAGGCTTCTCACACTCGCTTCAGCGAAATGAAGAAGGTTTAGTTTTTAGATCAAGCTGTGCTTTTAAGGTATCCCAATGGTTATGGAAGCTTTAGCCTCAGAGCATTTGGTGGGCGATCGCATTACCCAATTTATCGCCACACTTCAGGAGCAGGGCATTGAGTATGTCCGCTTTGAGCTGCCCGATCTGCATGGCGTATCGAGGCTAAAAGTAGTTCCCATCGATAAGGTGGAGGGCTACACGCGCAAGGGGCTAAACTTCTATGGCGGAACGCTGGCGCTCGATACGGCTTCAAAAGTGGTAACGGGTTCTGGAATGCATGAGGAGCGCAAATATCGCGACCACATGTTGATTCCCGATTTGGATACGCTTGCACCTGTTCCTTGGCTAAAAAACACCGCTAAGGTCATCTGTGATGCGCAGTGGGGCACAGATGACCCGCTAACCATGGCTCCTCGTTACGTGCTGAAGGCTCTGCTGCACAAAGCGGAAGCCATGGGATTTGATGTCATGATGGGACATGAGTTTGAGTTTTATCTGCTACAACAGGATACGAAAGAGCCGTTATTTGATGGGCTTCATATTTTCAACCATATTCGGAACCAATATATCCCTGAGATTGATCAGCTCTTAGACTATCTGCGGGCATCCGGCGTTGATGTGATTACCCACAACTGTGAATATGCGCCTTCACAGTTTGAGATTAATTTTGGGCCAGCTGTAGGTATTGCAGCAGCTGATAAAGCTTTTACCTTTAAGACAACGGTCAAAGAGGTTGCGCATCGGATGGGGTACCAGGCAACGTTCATGTCTAAGCCCTTCTCCGATCGCGCCGGATGCTGCTGCCACTTTCACATCAGCCTCATCGATCGTCGCACTGGACAAAACGCTTTTCTCGATCTTAGCGATACCGACGGTCTATCCCAAACTAGCAAATCTTTTATCCAGGGCATCTTGACCCATGCGCCTGCCATGATGCCGCTGATTGGACCTACTCCCAACTGTTATCGCCGCCTCAAGCCCTACACTTTCGCACCCTCCAACATTAGCTGGGGCATCGAAGATCGATCGGCAATGGTGCGGGTTAAAGCAACCCACGACGAAGGTACCCATCTGGAAATGCGGGCTGCGTCTGGCTTGAGCAATCCCTACCTGAGCGCTGCTGCTACGCTAGCTGCCGGATTGCTGGGGATTGAGCATCAGTATGAGCTACAGTCACCTGTGGAAGGACCCAGCGAAGATAATCCCAATCTTCCCAAGCTAGCGCCTAATCTAGAGGCGGCTTTAGCAGGACTCCATGCTGATATTGAAATGCGATCGCTCTTGGGTGAAGACTTCGTGCATTTATTTACCACGGTCAAGCAGTTTGAGCTAGCTCGTTTTCATGCCCATGTGACCGACTGGGAGACTAAAGAGTATATGGAGGTTTACTAAATTCTTGAATACGAGAGTAATGGTATTCAGGTCTTGATTTTTGTTACGGGGACGAAGCTCCATAACAAAAATCAGAACTATCAATAAATCAGGACTATCAATAAATCAGGACTATCAATGCGAGAACTATACTATCGGACTGCCATTATCCCAGCATTCGATCGCAAATCCTTCTTGTTTGAACTGTAGCTCAACCTCTTCTTGATCACTCTGGGATATAAATAACAGAATGCCGCCGCCATATCCATCGCCTCGGTTGAGCGCTTGGGCAAGAACATCAAATGGCTGCAAGTGATAGCCCTGCCAGCCAAACTTGGGGTAAGTATCGCAGATTAGCCCTAGCGATCGCATCCCTTTCACCATCCCTGCCAGCACCAAGAAATGCCCCACGTTCCAGTCGGCAGGCGGCGGCATAATTGCTTCCTCTGAAAGATAGGAGATCGCATCGCCAACGGGTAGACTTGCCCCCCAGAGCGAATCGGTGCGCAGGTTGCAAAGCGGAATCGCATTCCAGTTCGAGTGATTCTGGCATAGCTGTAAGACGGTTTCCAGGCGATCGACTGTCCAATCGGCCTGAAGCGGCACAAACCTATGGGCGTTGTCAGAAAGCGCTGAAACAGCAGCCATTAGACCCTGGGCAGAGGTTCCAGCCTCTCTAAGATCTGTTGCTTCGGGTAGTGCCAAACAGTAATCTTGCCGAGAGTTTGCGCCGCTGGGTAACCAGGTTTCCGGATTTCCTGTAGGCAGTATCGAGCCTGCCATTTGGGCAACTTGTTCAGGTGTTAAAGTAATACCACGCGATCGCAGCAACACGGCAACCCAGTAAGGCCCACAAAGATTATCAGGCTGCTGTCCAGCCAGCCGATGTTCTAACATGATGCGATCAAATCCTGGCAGTAGACCTACTGAAAAATTTTGCGGAGTAGACATCCATTTACCTCTGACTAACAAAATCTGCGATCGCCCATGGGGTAGAGCTGCTAACTAGCATCTCCTCTATACGCTAGACTACATACATCCTCTGAAGCCATCTGCTGAAGCCAGTTGGTAAAAATAGACTCACTCAAGACAGAACCGCTGCAAATCTATATGGCTCACGATACTGTCTATCCAGTTGATCCCGATAGCGATCGCACAAATGATGTCTTGTTGCGTAATGATAGATTAACTCATGATTCGTCTAGTCATGATGCATCGGGTCATCTGGGCGTAGCTGAACTTAATTTTAACGCCAGTCGACGGCGAATTCTAACGGCTCCTCTGTCTGATCCTATTACTAAAAATATTGAGGCTATCATTGCGCTCCACACGCAGAAAGTGCGAGATATCCCCACTCATCAGCGGGTGTTAGAGGAATTTGCGGCTTTCTTCGGGCGATCGGCATTCATGTATGGTCTATTAGCAGGACTCTCAATCTGGATTATGGGAGATTTCATCAACCATACAGAAGTGATGCCCTTCAAACTGCCATCCTTTATCTGGGCAGATTATGGTTTAGATGCAGCGGCTCTTTTAATTTCAACAGGAGTATTGGTGCGCCAGTCTCGGCAAGAAAGTTTTGCTGAACAGCGCGCTCAGCTCATGCTGCAACTCAATCTTCTATCGGAACAGAAGATCGCCAAAATTATTGCGCTTCTGGAAGAACTTCGCACAGATTTACCCAATGTGATCGATCGTCATGATCCTGAAGCAGAAGTGATGCAAGAAGCGGCTGATCCGATCGCCGTTCTGGAGACACTTCAAGACAACCTAGAAAAAGAGCTATCGCTAAGTTCTGCCCATGCCTCTACAGACCCCGTCAGAGAAACAAAAATAGCATCTGTCGATAGATAGATCTTGCTAGAATCCGTATAGCTAGATTGATAGATGATTACTCCTATCGTTTGACGTATTGTTGAGTTTCAGGAAAGAAAATTTATCTTTTGCCGGAGGCAGTTGTGTCTGAGACTAATGGCGTAATGATGCAGTACTTCCACTGGTATAACGCAGACGATGGTAGTCTGTGGAATCAGTTGACAGAATCTGCTGAAGATTTGGCGAAGGTTGGTGTGACTGCACTATGGCTGCCACCTGCGTACAAAGGCACAGGCGGCGGTATGGATGTAGGCTATGGAGTCTACGATTTATTTGACTTGGGGGAGTTTGATCAGAAAGGCTCTGTACGTACTAAGTATGGAACTAAGGATGAATATATTCGTGCCATCAAAGCGGCACAGGCTGTGGGAATTCGTATCTATGCAGATGCTGTTCTCAATCATAAGCTAGGCGCTGATGCAGAAGAAGAAGCAGAAGCAACTCCCTTTGACCCTGAAAACCGCAATAGAAAAATTGGAGAGTACCAAAAAATTAAGGCTTGGACACATTTCACCTTTCCAGGTCGTGGTGAAAAATACTCCAGTATGCAGTGGCACTGGTGGCATTTTGATGCGATCGATTACAACGTTTACAACGAATCTGAGAATGCAATCTACCTGCTCAAAGGGAAAAAATTTGATAGTGATGTTGACCTAGAGAAAGGAAACTTTGACTATTTGATGGGCTGTGATCTAGATACAAGCCATCCTGAGGTTGCTGGAGAACTTAAATATTGGGGAGAATGGTACGTAGACACAACAGGAGTAGACGGTTTTCGATTCGATGCCGTCAAACATGTGTCAGCAGACTTCTTCCGAGAATGGCTAGATCATGTGAGTAATTACGCTCAGCGCGAGCTGTTTGCAGTGGGTGAATACTGGTCGTATGAAGTTGAAGCTCTCCATAACTTCATTGAAAATACGAACGGCAAAGTGACTCTCTTTGATGCGCCGCTGCATTACAACTTTCATGCAGCAAGTCAGGCAGGCAATGAGTATGACATGCGGCAGATTTTTGATAATACTCTGGTTCAGCAACAGCCTACTCTAGCTGTAACCCTAGTTGAGAACCACGATTCGCAGCCATTGCAGTCGTTGGAATCTGTAGTTGAACCCTGGTTTAAGCCGCTTGCCTATTCACTAATTTTATTGAGACGCGAAGGGTATCCCTGTATCTTCTATGCTGATTACTATGGCGCACATTACAAAGACACTGCCAGTGATGGCACCGAGTGTGAAGTGTGGCTAGACCAGCATCAATTCCTGCTGGATAAGATGCTACAGGCTCGGCAGACATACGCCTACGGAGAGCAATATGATTACTTCGATCATGCCAATTGTATTGGCTGGACGCGCCTGGGCGAGGAAGATCATCCGGGTGGTGTAGCTGTCGTTTTGAGCAATGGCGATGAGGGCACCAAATATATGGAGATCGGTCAGCCTAATCGCACTTATATTGACATTACTGAACACATTAGTGAACCTGTCACAACTAATGAGGAAGGTTGGGCTGAGTTTCGATGTACAGCTGGCTCAGTCTCTATTTGGGTACCAGAATCATAAGGATTTTGTATCAGTTCTGACCTAATAGCTTTAACGTTGCTATTTTAAGTCCTCTTACAATCTGTACCCATCATTGAGTACAAATTGTAAGAGGATTTTAGATTTGATACGAGATTGCGGTACTGCGCAAATCATAAGCCAGGGCAAGTCAAAGATGATTCAGAGCATATCCAGCTAGCTAGGCGTCATAAGCAGAACACTCTCTAGGGAATAGCTCACAGCCGTCTAGATTCTCAGCACGATCGCGCCCACCAAAACAGTCAAACCTAGCGATTGGCGAAAGTAATTTACGCCCTGAAATAGCTCCTGCCAAGCCCAAGTAAATAGGCTGCCAAATGCGATCGCATCTAGACCCGCATAGAGATTGCCGCTTGTCAATACAATCTTGAGCAAGGTAGCTGCAAACCAGACCAAGATCGGCAGATTTGGCATCTGACCCAACACAATATTGCCTTCACCGTCTCTAAACGTGCGATCGAATAGAGAGACTTCCATATGCTTAAATGCCATGCCTGGTATTGCGCAATTGAGTTATGACCAATAGGTTTTTGAGAGTTGCACTCTACGCGGCTCTCAAAAACCTATTGGCTCTGAGCGCCTAGGGCTGTGCAATACCGCAGCTCCAGTAAAAACTTGCTACTCAAGGACTGCATCGTTTAAGCAAACCTTAAGTAACGAAAACCCTAAGTCAAAACTGCTCTGAAGGTGGGCTATCAGACAGATGGGTAGAATCTTCGGCGACGCGTGGGTTAAGCGATAGCATCAGTCTCGAAACACCCGTCGAAATAATGCTGGCACCGATCGCAACTCCCAACAGCCAAGGTGCATTTCCAGGCCACTCAGATACAATAACAGCTCCTAGCAGCAGTGTAAAAACCCCATTGACCAGTACCGAAAGCCAGTTGCGCTGGGGGCGAACGCGGAAAGCTAAAATGATCTCGAACACGCCCTCTGTTAACAAGAAGCTACCCAGCAGGAGAGTAAGCGTAATCACGCCCGATAAGGGATTCACCAGTAGCATAATCCCTGTAGCAATATACAAACCGCTTAGCAATAGCTTCCAAATAAAGCCATCTTGCTCACGGGTTTGCAAAGCATAAAATAGTTTAGTTGCTCCTGCAGAAATTAGGATCAGGGTGATCCAGGTTTCAGTTACGATAGTGGAAACTGCTGGAGCAGCGATCGCGGCGATTCCCAAACCAATCAAGAGAACGCTGATCCAAAGCGGCGCACCCTTATCTTTCCTAATATCATCCGTTGAAATGTGCGTTGTCATACGAAACCTCTCGCTACTCAAATTATTTTTCTAGAATTGACGCAGTTAACCCAAAAGCTCTGCCCACAGAATAGAGCAAACTTTCTCCCTCTATCAAAGGCTAGAGAATAGGGACGTTTTTTTACAACATCACCTCAAGTACTACTAGACTAGAAAGTTTTTTGCAAACTTGATAGCTCCTTGAGATAGACATTAGAAGCTAAGACACAAAGGCTGACCAAATCTTGCCAGTTTCCTGCAATGGCTGCTCCTTCAGTTCAACCCTCAGGGCGAACGCATCTTAACCACACAAGACCTTGAGCAAATAGTCTTCATC
>NZ_JCACIN010000050.1:0-50394 GCF_059504425.1 Drouetiella sp. | reverse complement strand
TAAGATCATTAAATCTCAATTTAATCGTCTCCTAGAATCTTTATTAAATATTTTGATAGTCAATTCACCATCACTATACTCTCTCTCAAATCAATAAATGGAGCTGAGTATTAATTGAAGGTTGAGTAGCATGATTTTGAGGTGAATAGTCTCAAAATCTAAAAGTTTTCCAGCACTAGATGCAGAATCCTTAGCCAGAACTGGAGCAATGGATAGATTTAATCAACTTGCGCAGAGTAATACAAGGCTACCAATTCCAAAAACACATAAAGTGATATGTTTAACGTTAATGGAGTTTCTATTTTCAGAGTAGTGCTGCTAATTATCTACAACTGCATATAGAAACATCTTGCATCCCGCAACAGCATTGCTCTTGTATTCAAGATTATTACTGCTGTATCCGGATCATCTAATTTTGGTGAACTATATTTCCGTATCACTCAAGTTAAGCTCTTTAAAGCAGAAATTCCTATTCAAGATTGGTAGCCTTCACACAAACTTCAGGTACCTCGAAAAACCTATTAAGAGACAGCTAAGAAATCATTAATCTGCTGTCAAGCTACGTGTAAGGAAGAAATTAACGAAACGCTAGAAAATAACTACGGTAGTAAAGTATTTGAGTAAAAAAGTTTATTCGCAAAAAGTCTTAGTCTCATAAGCCTTTCCGAAGGCATGTTTACTTCTCTTTGCAAGGATTGAACCCTAGCTCATATCTAAGCTACATAAGTGCGGCAACCTTTGAAGACGGAGGCAGGTTCCGAAGTTTTATGATTCAGCAAGGCTCTTTTTTCCCAGACCTTCAGGACAGGGAGTTACCCTTGAAGCTGCTTTTCGGCTGGAGGGTTTAAGGCATAAAGCGAATAGGCTACCCCATGCCATTAGGGTTGTAGGTCGGCTTATGATTGACCTGACCGCAGTAGTAAGAGCTTGCCATTTATGCCCAGCTTGATGTTCTTGCCAAGCTCGATGAATTAGTAGCTTTTGTATATGTTCCCCAGTCTTCATAGCTTTTCTTTCTGTACTTTGAGGTAGAGCTGGTGGACAGCCCCGCTCTAGGTCATCGCTACCTTGGAGGAGACGCTGCTGTTGAAATTCGATCGCCACCAAACTAAAAAATTCTCTTTCAACATTGCTTTGAACATGAGTAATTGAAGCGTCATGAAGGCGATATCTATAGAAGATTTCAGGCAGATAACAGACTCTACATGTTTCTCCGATCCGCAACTGCAAATCAATATCTTCTGCCGTTTTGAAATATTGCCGACAGCCACCTATTTTTCTCAAGACTCTGGTTCGTACCGCATAAGTACAAAAGTGAGTTGAAGTTACACCAGCCCGCAATTCATCAGTAATTTCTCTGTGATCGCTGTGAACATCAAACTGAGCAATCAGACGCCCAGATAGATCAATGGTTGAGAATCCGCCACACACCGCATCATACTCTGGATGTTGAAACAACCAATTCACCTGTGTTGCTATTCGTCCAAGAGGATAGTGATCATCAGCATCGCACCGCATGATAATGTCGGACTTTGCAGCTGCCAATCCAGCGTTCAAGGAGGCTGAAATTCCTTGGCAAGGTCCATCTATAACTCTGATTCGCTCATCCTTGACAGCAAGCACGTGACTAAGTGACCTGTCTGTAGAACCATCGTTAACAACGATTACTTCTAGATCAATGGTTTGCTCTTGCAAGATCGAATTTAAAGTACTCGATATGAATGCTTCAGCGTTGTACATCGGTATAACAACACTCACTAATGGCATAATTATGTATTTCCAAAGAATAGAATAAGTGTTGTAGACAGCATGAAAACTCTGTTATGGCATCTCTCAGTAGATCACAAGAGGATTCTAAGCCGTGAAGCGAAGACATCTCCACTTTTCATAACCTATCTCAACAGGTTTATCTAAGATATGAGTAAAACCATTACTGGTTCATCAAAGTTCTTTAGTAATCCTATTAAGCGTTTAAGTGAAGTATGGGAGGCCTACTCCTATGCAGGAATAAACCTCCTGAACTCTCTGTTCACAGACTATTTCAGCTCACCATAGCAGACTTAATACTGATGCTTCAATGTGTTGTACTAGACACCGATGTAAGACTCTGCCTTCACGAGAGAAATGGGCTTACCATCAAAATGTGAGGGAATTTCGACATCCATGAGCTTCATGATTGTCGGAGCGATATCAACGGCTTGTCCATCTGGAATACTAGAACCTGGAGTAATTCCTGGTCCTTTTGCCATCAAGAATCCTCGTGACAAATAGTGCCCTCCGGTTCGATCATAAACAACAGGCCCAATGCGCCCACAATCTGGGCTATCCACTACATCGCTGATACCGGGTTTCCAAAGAACTACAAGATCGGAATCTGGCAGCTTCGGATCGTTATCGGCAGGCGATCGTCTTGTCCGCACAACCTCATCAACAATAGGTTCTCCCGTTCTGGCATCTTTGACTCGATAGAGAAATTGGGTAATCTCTTCACACAAAGCATCATACTCAGAATGCTTGACAATACCGTCTTTCTCACGCCCCTCTAAGTTGATCCGGATATGTCCATCTGAGAAAGCCGGTAGCGCAAAAGCTTTCATCTGAGGCCAAGCAGAGCGATACCACATACCTGGCATCCAGTTTAAGTTGGCTGACGAACCCTCTAGCTTAGACATATCTGTGAGCTGAGGTTCGGGCCAGAGACGAGAGAATAGCCCAGGCACCAGCTTTTTCACAAGTCGCTGCATCAGGGTGGGATTTGCCATGGTCGTGGTCTTCAGAATCTCGACCGGCCAAGGTAAGGAAGCGTCGGTAATGATAGGCGGTGGCGCATCTCCCGATTTGCCGGGTGCCAGAGCAACTTTTCCAGGGAAGCTAAATCGATAGAGAAGCTCAGGCAAAAAGACCAAGCTAAAGAGGTCAGTGTTATTAGCAGCAATACCGTGAACTGCGTAAACAAACACGTAAGCATCTTCGGGGGCTTCGGCAAGAATCTCCCCAACCGCCTGATCCACTGCTTCGTAGCAAGCCAGCATAGGGTCTTTCGCGGGATCATTGTCGCTTCTAAAGTGATCATACAAAGGATGATCGGACTGGCTGAGGTACCAGAAATTATGCCCTGCGCTATGGGTTTCCCCAAACGTGGTTAGGAACAGATCCCAGTCCTGACGCTTCATCAAATCGCGAATGATTTCTGAACGAGTTGCGACTGCATCTTTGATTCCCTTCTCAACCCATTCCTCATACTCTTTATCCCACCAGAATCCAGCATCTTTGTAGAATACGGGATGTTCCCCATACTTCTGGATAATCTCTGGCAGAAGTTCAGGAGGACTAGAGCAATTATCTGTTGCCGGAAAATGCCCCCCCCAACCCAAGACTTGCAATCCATTAACTTTGTCGTACAGCGAGGCGGACAACAGATCAAATAGGATGACACGGCGGTCTTCCATCAATCCGTAGAAGGGCGGATACTCCTTGAAGTCATAGGCCCCTCGAATGTCAAGGCTCATATCATAGGTTTCTGGATAAAACTTTTCAATCCCCCAGTAACCCGTCTTGTTGCTGGTGCAGCCAGTCCAAGTGTTCGCCCAAAGCCGTTCAGTAATGGAGGTTTCTCTGACTTGATCACAGTAAGTGACAGTGTTGGTCAAATGCCCGTAGGCTCCTTCGCTGCGGAGTTGGCTCAGGTTTTTGAGATGTCCTTGATCCATCCATTTTTCCATGACCCGATAATCAGCCGCATCTAGCCCAATTGCAATCACACGCTTTTTCATGATTGTTCTCCGTTGTGAATCTTTTACAAACTTTTGAGTTAAGCCTTTTGAGCTACCCCTGGTAGTAGCTTCAAGGCAGAAGACGTCAGTAGCTTCCAACCTCCTGCTGCGAAAGGAAGCGCCGCGATCGCCTTCGTTCCATAAAGACTGGCGGTTCCAAGGTGTCCACTATTGAAAGCCCACCAGCCATACTGAAGCATGAAGCGGTATTGAGATGCAGCATCTTGGGTCGGTCGCCAAGGCTCTTCTGCCTCAAAATGCCCCTCAATCCCTCGTCGTAACCAGGCTCTTTCACAGATCTCTCTGGCTGCTTGACGCTGCAAGACTCCATTCTTTTCACTAATAGAACTCTTGAGCAGCCGATATTTCAAGATTGTGTCTTTAAGATTTGCTAGCGCACCAACTTCACCTAATTTGAGCCACACATCCAAATCTTCAGCGCATGCCAGAGTTTCGTCATACCCGCCAATTTCTATTAGCGCTGTCCGACGAATCATAGCGCAGGGATTACAGATACTCCCATGTCCTGCTAGCGCCAATTTCTGAATCTGATTGTCATGCTCAGGAAGAAGAAGCCGCGTCAAAAAACGTCCCTTTTCGTCAATTAACTCGTGGGCGCCCCCAACACAAACAACGTTGGAGTTGGCGTTAAGAAACTCGACTTGCAGGGTAAAACGATTGGGCAAAGCAACATCGTCAGCATCCATGACTGCAATGAGTTCACCCGTTGCCTGTGCTAGTAATTCGTTCCTCGTTCGGATAACGCCTTTGTTCTCTCGACTGATTAAGTGAATCCGCCTATCTTTAGCAGCATACTCCTCCAAAATCTTCAGGGAGGCATCTTTTGAGCCGTCATCTAAAATGACGAACTCAAAATCTTTAAAGGTCTGCGACAGAATACTCTCTACCGCCTGAGCGACGTAGCGTTCAGCATTGTAAACTGGCATCAGAACTGAAACTAAAGGCTTGTGACTCATTGGAATTTAACTAGAAATTTCAACAGGGTGTATGGATCAAGGTATGCGGATAGACAGTCTATAAAATGTGACTTAGCTAAAGAAGTTGAAGAAGTAGAGGCTTCCGACGACTGAAGTTGCTAGAGCAATAATTGGCAAATCTACTTCGGGTTGCCAGATTGAGAGGCGTGCAAAGAAGATAGCTTTAAGAGGATAGAGAACCCAGGCAAAGCAAGATATTCCAATAATTACGCCGTTTTCGCCCCATATGTACCCTCCTACTACCATTGCCGTTAGCTCTACTGCTACCTGAACTGCCAGAAGGCTAGTCATCGTAAACGTTTTACCCATCGCCATTAAAGCATCGTCGTAGGTGAAAATCAGGACTCCAATTAGTGCGTTAATTGGAAGAACCTTCAGCATCCATCCTGCCTTGGCATAGCGATCGTCATAGAGAAAGCTAATGAGTGTCTCCCCAAACGCCATCAAGAACAAAGAAGCAACCCAGCTACCTGCAATTAAGAAGAGTCGAGTTTTTCGCAGTGTAACGTAGAGCTGTTCTGGACGCTCCCGAATTAGCTCGGAGTAGGAGGGGAACAGGACTTTACTCCCTAACTTCATAATTGTCTCGTTCACCAGACGAGCCATCGTAATGGCAACTGTATAGATTCCGAGCGCTTTTACATCTAGCAAACGACCGATGACTATGCGATCGCCCTGCCCTGCAAAAAAGGTCAGAACCGTACTCAGAAATATCCATCGACCAAACTGCTGGAGCGATCTGAATGCTTCCTTATCCCAGTGAAAGTAATTTCTTTCCCCTTTGAGGTACACATGGCTAAGGATCATTTTGGCAAGAGCAGCCACGATCCCACCACCTACCAGAGACCAGACAGACGGAAAAATCCAAGCCCAAACCACCATCACAGTGAGTCCTAAGACATAAGACCCTAAATCAAGTAGGGTTAGTCTACCCACTGATAGTTTGCGGTTTTCAGTCGCTAGCTTAGTGGAGTTAAATCCTGCGATCAGAGCCGTTAGCCCGCTGATGGGCAACAACTGCATGAGCATAGGTTCGCGATAGAACTGTGACGCAGGTACAGCGATTACACAGGCAAAGATCCACAGCATTATTCCCCGACCGACCTGGATTGTCCAGGCAGTATTAAGGAATGCAGGCTCGTCACCCCGCTTGTTTTGGATAATGCCTGGAATGATACCCACATCCGAGAACATTTCCAGCCCCATGATAAAGACCTGGACGAGGGACATGAGTCCAAATGCCTCAGGAAAAAGCAAGCGAGTAAGGACAAGATTTCCCCCTAGGCGCAGAACATATTGAGTGCATTCGCCGGCGAGCGTCCAGGCAGAGCCACTAATGGCTCTGCTCTTAAGCGATGGAGGTGGGTTGTTCTCGGCTTCAAGTGGCGAGTTTTCTGATTCTGCCCTAGACATTCCGTGCTCCTAGCGACTTGAGTGATGATGCAATGGTCATTGAAAAATCCATGATTTTATGCATCTCATTGAACCCTGATTCTCTCTGGGCCTTCTGGCAAAAGTCCAGCTGCTTTGGGAGCTGCTAGATACCCTACGTCAAAAACTCGCATAGGGATATGCTAACCTCAACCCCTAAATCTCAGAAGAGTAGGTTTACTGTAAGGCTCACCTGCTGGTACTCAAAGTTCAGATTGGATAGAGTTCGGACGAAGACATTGAGAGATACAGATAACCCGAACCTAGGGCACAGGTTAATCTGTGAATCGATATCATCCATCAAATACCAAAGGTGTAGGGTAAAGCCACTAGATAAGTCGATCTTCACCTATTCTTTGCTTCTGATCGCTGTTATTTTGAGCGATCGTAAAGCTTAAATAAAGCGCAGCTTCATTTGAAGGGTAAGTCTCCCTCCTATCCTGTAATTACCAGCAATACCCGTCAGAATTTAGAATTATCAGTGCAAATCTTCATATACTTAAAAAGTTTGTATATGAGGTCAACATCTGAAATTCCACTGGATTACTGCTTTCATGCAAAGACTTCTGAAAAAGAGACTAAGCTTAATCCATACAAAGGTTATAACCTATAGGGACTACACTCCTAGAGTTATGTGAAATCTCTCTAAAACAACAGACTTAAAAGCTTAAGATTAAATCTTTTAAGCTACATAACTGACCAATTTTAACGCTTTGGTAAGTTGCATTAGTTCTCTTTTCATGTTAATTGCCTTTGGAAATCCCAGCTCGGAGATATATAGTATCAAGCTCTATAAATTAAGAGGATTTAATCTTATTTTTCTCTAAAATTATTGCAATAGTTTTAGAGAAAAAGTTGGAGTGGTAGAACAATTTTCACTTCTCTTCAAACGTGGGATAAATCAATTCTCAACCCATGAAGACTGACAAGAAGTCTATGAGTAATCTGTAAAGGCAAAGTCAATGAAGTGAATAAACGGATTACCTCTGTAAAGCCTGCATGAAATGGTAATGGAATCACAGTACGTCTGCGATCGTATAGAGATGTAGGCTGTGCGGAGAATCTTACAAGCTCAGTAGTTTCATCTATATCACTGTGAGGATGCTAAATGGACAGACTTCATCGACATCTTGATGAGATCAAGTAACAGCCTTTTCAGTAATCCTATGGGTGGAACAAACCTTAACCTCACAAAAGCCATGTAGGATGCGCAGAATCACGGATGTAGATTTCTCTTGCCATCCGCATAACTGGATAGGATTCTAATTTGTACGGAGAGAGCAACCAGAAAAGTTTGAATCCTCTTCTGGGTTGTCCTAGGATAAAGGCTGAACTTAGAGCCCTGCGTAGTCTGCCGCCACAGGAGATTTATTTAGCGATGGCAAATCAAAAAGTCCTGATTATCGATGACAGCAAGACTATCCGAATGCAGGTTAGGGATATGCTCCCAAAAGGCAATTTTGAAGTTTTGGAAGCCGTCGATGGCGTTGAAGGGCTAGAAATTGTTAGTCGAGAAAATCTCAGCTTGATCTTAGTAGATTTCTTTATGCCTCGGATGAATGGCTGGGAGGTGGTGCAAAAGCTGCAAGATAATCCCAGGCTGAAGAGCATCCCAGTTGTGCTGATGTCTGGACGCAGAGAGGATGTCGAGAAAGCGGTTCCTGACCAGTTTGGCTATTTTGAATTTATCGGCAAGCCCTTTGAGCAGCCCGTGCTAGTCCAGGCTATTAAGTCAGCGATGGCAAAAGCTAGAAGTCGCCAGCAGCTACTTCAAAAAGCTCCACCAGCCGTTTCGCCAATTGAGCCTGTTGCTCCAACCGCTCAACCTATGGGAGTGCCTACGCCATCTTCTGCCAATCCTGAAATTCAAACGTTACAGGCTGAGGTTAAAGCACTTCGCCATGAAAATGTGCAGTTAAAAACTGAAGTGGATGGATTGAAGAAGCAAGTCGCCCAAATTATGACATTTATTCGTCAGAAAATGAAATAAAAGAAGAGCAAAGGTAAGCTACCTTTGCTCTTCTTTAAGAAATTGCTGCTTCGGTATCGGAGAGATAAGCGTTAGAGAAATCACTAATCTTCGGTTTCTAACCCAGCAACAATGACGGCACAAATGCTAAAAGCTGCCACCAAAGGCATAGGGCAATCTAAAAGGTAGGTAGAAACGATCGCTACAACGCTGGCTCCGATCGCCGTCAAGTATCCAACCTTCTCGTGAGTCGTCAAGCCATTCTCTTGCTTCAGATGATGAAGCACCTGGGCAGGAATAGGGACAGGCATTACGCCATTAGGTGGGAACGCCCAGAACTCGTTGCGTCGTTCTGCGAACGGTTCAGACCAACCATTTTCAAAGCACCAGTTTTCGATCCAGGTTAGACAATAGTGATTCATAAAGCCATTTTCTATGGGGTAATGATGAGCTAGTTAAAAGTAATGACTAAATATCAGCTCAAGCTTCTGTAGGAAGGAAAGCACCTCAAGACTCCTGAGCGAGTTTATTTATTTGAGAGCCAGGTTAAAGAACAAAAATCTTTATTTATAAAGACTATCAGAGCTACCTCAAAGTCAGGTTTGAGGGAAATTAAAGTTTACGCAATGGGCGATCGAGTTTAAGTTGAGTAAAGTGCGATCGCTAACTCTGGCTATTTTTGCTTAATTTTTTGTCAAAATCAGCTTGCAGAGCGTGACTGAATCCGGCATGATTTTCAGCATTGGTTTATTCACTAATTTTCAAAGAAGTTTTGTTAACAAAAGTTTCATTCTATTTTCTAAGGTCAATATTTCTCCTATGAACAGCCTCGCGCGAAAAGATTTTTTCTTCTGTTTGGGAATTTGGTTGGCGATCGAGATTGTCTGCTTTGCGCTATTACCGATGTTGAACTTAGCAGAATCCAGCCCACCGCTTGAGGTGTGGTTTATGGTGAGCTTAGTTTGCGGCATTGGCGGAGCAGCGCTGATTGCTTACGGTACCCATATTGCAGCAAGAGGAAGAGCGCCCAGACGAATCACTCGTCTGACTATTTCGCTCTTGAGCTGGCTAGGGCTGGTGGGAATTGCTTTTCCATTAATGTTTGCGAGTGCCCAAATTTTTGCCAAGCTGTTTGCCCTGGCAAAAATCTAGCGGTTTGTGGCTAACGTTTTAAGGTGTCGGCGCTGTGGGTTCAGGCTGAACGGGTACAGGTTGAGTAGCCTGTTCAATTTGAGTCGTAAAGTAACCGACCTTATAATTCAGCTGCTGAGCAATCTGAAGCGCCTGTCGGAAGGCAGCGATCGCCTGACTCGTATTACCTGAGGCGCGGTAGAGCTGACCCATTTGATCATAGGTGTTCAGCTTACCCAACGTGTTGTAGGACTGCTGCTGCACGTCTATGAGAAGCTGATACACGACAATTGCATCTTCTGGACGGTTTAAGGAGCGGTAGAGCGCTGCCAGCCGCTCTAGGGCATCACTTGCCTGAGCATATTGCTGAACCGATCGCGCCGTTGCAAACGCCTCTTGATAGCTGGGAGCCGCTAGGTCAGCTCTTCCCATGGCAACATAACTGTCTCCCATGTCAATTTTAAGTAGAGGAATGGGGATAAAGTTCTTTTGCTTTCTATAGAGATCAACCAACTGCTGCTGCATGGCAACTGCCTGAGTCGGCTGGCTATTTTGCTGATAGATATATGCCAACTGTTTTAAGTAAATTTCCTCGTTGGGGCGATCGCTCTGCTGTTGAGCAATTCCCAAAAGCTGCTCGTAGGCAGCGGCAGCACTAGGGTAATCAAAATAGGCGAGCTGCATTTCTGCCAGTGCCGTAAGGATTTGCTGCTCTAGCGCCTTATTTTGCTGCTGCCGAGCCTGGGCAAGGAGTTGATCATATAGCGTCACGGCAGGTGTACGGGCACGCATGGTCTGGTATGCCTGGGCAATTTTGAGCAGCAGGTCATAATCTATAGGGGTCTGAGCCTGCACCTGCTGTTGAATTTCTTGCAGCCGCGCGGTGATCACTCGAACCTCGGTCGTTTCGCTTTGTCGCCATGCCACCTCGCCTACCCGGCTAAGGGATTTAACTTCTTCGGCAGTTCCCAAGAAGCGACGCAGCCGTAGCTCCCGGTTCCAGGTTTCTAGTGCGCCTGGTAGATCGCCTGCCTGCAGTTTAGCTAATCCCTGACGCTGCAATTCATCTAGAGCCGTTGTCAGGACAATCTTTTCTTGAGCGCTCAGCGGACGATCGACTACCATTTCAGGCAGCAGCGGATCAGGGGCAGTAATTTCTAGAGGACTGGGTGGGAGAGCATCAGAGGCTTCTTCTGCTAGAGCGGGTAAGCCCATACAGAGCAGAGCGAGCGCTACTCCCAAAGCTCTAAACACCCTTTTCTGCTTGCCCTGATTGATCGATCGCCCTACTTGAAAATTCATAGACCCGACTTCCAAAGCGATTAGGTTTAGTGACAAAATCTAGCCAACTTAATTTTCGCCAATTTCAACCCTACTTCGGGACTTTCAGAAAAGTCTTAATCTGAAATAGACATTTATGAATCGGCTTAAATTAATTATTCTAAGGTATGGTTGATTCTGCCCACGTGATTCTCTGACGTTAAATCTTTTGTCTAAAGAATTTTTCTAAAGAAGTAGGTTTTAGGACGTATCTTTGCTTCAGAGCTTCAAATTATGGGAATTATTTGGGTGAAAGGTCAAGAAATGCCAGCAAGGGTGAACAAAGCGTGAGAGTTTTGGTAGTTGGGAACGGTGGACGAGAACACGCCCTTGCATGGAAGCTTCTGCAATCGCCACGAGTCCAAGAAGTTTTCTGCGTTCCTGGCAATGGGGGTACGGCACAGCTCGATCGCTGTCGCAATATTGCCATGGGGGTTAGTGATTTTGAAGGTATTGCCCGTCTGGCATTGGTCAACAACACGGGCTTGATTGTCGTCGGGCCGGAAGTTCCCCTAGCAGAAGGAATTACGGACTACTTACAGCAGCAGAATCTAACCGTCTTTGGTCCTACTCAGGCTGGGGCGCAAATTGAGTCTAGCAAGGCTTGGGCAAAGGCGTTGATGCGAGAAGCCAAGATTTCAACGGCGGCATCAGAAGTGTTCACAGATGCCGCTAGTGCGATCGCCTACATCAAATCTCAGGATGCCGAATCTCAGGATGCCGAATCTCAGAGCGTAAGAACTCAAGGCACACCGATCGTTATCAAGGCAGATGGCTTGGCTGCTGGGAAGGGCGTAACGGTGGCTATGACCGTAGAGGAAGCGATCGCTGCTGTAGAAGAAAGCTTTGGTGGTCAGTTTGGGGCAGCGGGTCAGCAAGTTTTGATTGAGGAATACCTGATAGGGCAGGAAGTATCTATTCTGGCAATCACAGATGGTCTGACGATTCGTCCGCTGCTGCCCGCCCAAGATCACAAACAAGTTGGTGAGGGCGATACGGGAGCCAACACAGGCGGCATGGGTGCCTACGCCCCCACGCCAGTAGTTTCTCTGTCGCTAATGGAGCGGATTCAGACTGAGATATTGGAGCCAGCGATCGCCGCTTTACGCCGCCGAGGCATTGACTATCGGGGCGTTCTCTATGCAGGGTTAATGATCACGCCTGAGGGAGAGCCAAAGGTGATTGAATTTAACTGTCGCTTTGGCGATCCTGAAACTCAGGTGGTGCTGCCGCTGTTGGAGACTCCGCTAGATGAGGTGCTGCTTGCCTGCGTCGAGCAGCGTTTAGAACAGTTGCCGCCCCTAGCCTGGAAAGCTGAATCCGCTGCCTGTGTGGTAATTGCGGCAGGCGGCTACCCTGAAACCTACAAGAAGGGCTATCCCATCCAGGGCATTGAACAAGCAGAAGCATCGGGTGTGGCATCTGGAACGATCGTTTTCCATGCTGGAACTAAGCTGAAGCAAGATCAGCTGGTGAGCGATGGAGGGCGAGTCTTGGCGGTGACGGCTCTAGGGGAAACTTTTGAGACGGCGATTGCCCATGCCTATGAAGCCGTGGAATGTATAGAGTTTAGAGACTTGTATTACCGCAAAGATATTGGTCATCGGATTCTGAAGAGCAGAGCGAGGTAACTGCCCTGCGCCTTTATGGGTTAGAGTCGAACGAGGTAAAGTATTCTTAAGCAACGTTAAAATTAAGCAAAGTCAAAGTAAGCAACCTTGGTAGCCCTGCTGATCAAAATTCGAGAAACGATCGCCCGCTGGTGGTCAGACTTCACCCTTCAGACTCGTCTTATGGCGGCAGCAACTCTGGTGGTGTCGCTGCTGATGAGCGGTTTGACCTTTTGGGCGGTCAACACCATTCAGCAGGATGCTCGCTTGAATGACACTCGTTTTGGGCGAGATTTAGGGCTGTTGCTGGCAGCCAATGTCGCTCCTTTAGTCAGCGAGAGCAACCGGACAGAACTTGCCCGTTTTTCCCACAGCTTCTTCGGCAGCACCTCTAGCGTTCGCTACATGATTTACGCGGACGAAGACGGCGAGATTTTCTTTGGCATTCCCTACTCAGAGTCTGAGGTTCAAAATTCTCTGACGATCCGACGGCGGATTCAGCTTCCTGAAAATTATGCTGAGAACGCTGAGGAACCCATGGTGCGGCAACATATTACGCCCGATGGAGAAGTGACAGATGTATTTGTGCCCCTGAATCACAACGGCAAATATCTGGGCGTAATGGCGATCGGCATTAACCCCAATCCCACAGTAGTTGCCTCTTCGTACTTGACGCGAGACGTGACGATCGCCGTATTTATCTCGATCTGGGTCATGGTGATTCTGGGCGCCGTATTTAACGCGCTCATTATCACGAAGCCGATTAAAGAGCTGCTGTTGGGCGTGAAAAACATTGCAGCCGGAAATTTTAGGCAGCGAGTCGATCTGCCTGTGCGGGGTGAGTTGGGAGAGCTAATTCTCAATTTCAATGAAATGGCAGAGCGCTTAGAGAGCTATGACGAACAGAATATTGATGAACTGACCGCCGAAAAAGCCAAGCTGGAAACTCTAGTATCGACGATCGCTGATGGGGCGGTTTTGCTAGATACCGACATGAACGTTATCCTCACGAATCCGACGGCTCAGCGGATTTTTGGCTGGGAGAGCCATGAGGAAATCATCGGTAAAAATGTGCTCTACCATCTGCCCAACGCGGTCAAAGTGGAGCTGACTCGCCCCCTCTACCAGTTGGCTTCTGGCAGCGCCTCCGATGAGCTGAAGGACGGCGCAGAGTACCGCATTACGATTCCTGATCCGATCAGTCGCACGGTACGAATATTGCTGAATACGGTCTTTGATCAGTACCGTGAGAATATTCGCGGCATTGCTATTACAGTGCAAGACATCACTCGTGAAGTCGAGTTAAACGAAGCTAAGAGCCAGTTCATCAGCAACGTCTCCCACGAATTACGTACGCCTTTGTTCAACATAAAGTCGTTTATCGAAACGCTGCATGAGTACGGCGAAGATCTGAGTGAGGTAGAAAAACGCGAATTTCTAGAAACGGCTAACCGAGAGACCGATCGCCTCACCCGTTTGGTTAATGACGTTCTCGATTTGTCTAAGCTAGAGTCTCACCGCCGCTACAACCTGGAACCTGTTGAGATTGTTCAACCGATCGAGCAGACTTTGCGAACCCATCGCCTCAACGCCAGAGATAAGGGAATTGAGCTGATGCAGGATATTCAGCCAGATCTGCCTTCTGTGTTAGGTAATTACGATTTGCTGCTGCAAGTGTTCTCTAATTTAGTCGGGAATGGGCTGAAGTTTACGGAAGCAGGTGGCTCAGTAACGATTCGAGCCTATGCCTTGGAGCCAGAGCCTAGTCATCAGCTCAGCCATGACTCATCCAGCCATCACCAGTCCGTCCAACCCGTTCAGCCCCAACCCATGCAGGTTCGAATTGAGGTTGTCGATACAGGAATCGGCATCGATCCAGAAGATCAGCAGGCTATTTTCGATCGCTTCTTCCGAGTCGAAAATCGAGTCCACACTCTAGAGGGTACTGGGCTGGGATTATCGATCGTGCAGAACATTATCGAGAAGCACCACAGTCAAGTGCACTTAGTTAGCGAAGTGGGAGCTGGCACCACCTTTTGGTTTGATTTACCGATCTATCAAGAAGGCACAGTGCTGTTTGATGAATTGCCGATTCCTGAAGCCATTGCCTCAGCGCAGGCTGCCTCATCTGTAAGTGCTACTGCTTAACATCGCCATTGAACAGCTCAAAAATCTGGCGACAAAAGAGCTTCAGCTTCTCTCTAACCTCATCTGTTGGCGCCTTGGAGCCGATAAACCTCCAGTCTTTGATGGTGGACAGCCTCCACTGCTCGCCCAAATGCGTGAATCCTGCTACCTCTAGACCGATCGCCCGTCGAGATGCAGCAGCATCCTCTACTGAATCACTGTAGAAGCGAATTTGCACCAAAATACTACGGCTTTGAATAGAGCGACTCCAGCCCGGTAAATGAAAGCCAATATCAATGGAGTCAGGATCGGTTTGTTCTCTGGTATCAGGATCATTTGCCCAGGGCTTCAGGTCTGCGCGCGCATCGGGAAACTGCGCTTTAAATAGAGTCACAACAGCCGCAATTTTAGTGGCTAAGTCTAGACCGATCGCCTGCTCTGCTGCGTTCACTCCAATCTCTCCTTCATCCTTTGTCACATTATGGGCAGATCACGCTAGGAATGGGCAGTACCGACTGATACGATTTGGGCAGATTTTGGCTAGCCAAGATTTTCAAGGGAGTCAAGGAGGTGAAACCCCTTTTGCAAAGATAGAGTCTGGCAAAGTAGCTTCTCAGAAGCAACACAGTATTTGTAAAGAATTGTAGACTTAGGAAATTTTGTAGCAAAGATCACGAATGTTACCGATAGAAAATCAGCAGTGCTGAGCCAAAATGCAGGTTGAACCTGCTACATTAAGCTGAAATTTATGCCTGATTACAAAACCTTCCATCAAAGAGCTGATGACTCATTTGAGAAAATTATGGCTCGAATCTTACCTGAAGCAAAAGTCACCTTCACCGCCGACCAACTTAGTGCGCTAAAGCTTGCCTGTCATCAAGTGAATTGGAAAAATAGCCACTCGATTGATATTCGCTTATCCATTCCTAGCTATCCTCGTCGTTTTTATGTGGTTTTTCTAGCGGGTAGAGAACGCCGCTCGGCTCAAAGATACTCCCTAGGCAATAGTCATAAAGCCCTTGCTACTCTGACTGCTTTAATAATCTTGTCACTAGGATGCACAGTCATCTATGGGTTGCTTCAGCTCGCTCTTGCCGCGTCTCAGCGTGACAATATTTACCCAACTGCGATTCCCTGGCTACAAACCCAAGACGCCTGTGAGCAAACGGGCAGATTTTGGGAAGAGGGAAGATGCTGGGACGCGATGCAGAGTCCAGATTTTTAGTTGTGAGCAACAATGGACAACTTTGAAAAAATTGCTCCGCTCTCTCGAAGGGGGGAAGCGCGATCGCTATTCTGAGGATATTGTTACAAAGGTATACTAACGTTCCATGTTTTTCTAAGGATGCGTTAGCGTTAATTTACTGGATTTCGATCGCCTATTTTAGAGTTAGCTATGCGTCCTGGATCTGGAGATTGTGTAGAACCTGAATCCCTGCTCAGCTTTTGTCGCTACAGAGTTGAATCAGGGCTAAATCGGTCTTATCGCATCAATCTTTCATCCTTCAGAGCCACCGCAGAGTTGATCGCAAGCTTTTAGTTGCAATTATTGTCAGGAGCAGATTCATGATTATTGCCCATCAACCTAGCGCGAACCCGATTAGTCAGGGTTCTAGGGAAAAGTCTTTGGTTCTTTGGTTTGAAGAAGTGGGCATTGCAGATATCCATTTAGTAGGTGGAAAAAATGCCTCCTTGGGAGAAATGATTGGGCAGCTCCTATCCAAAGGGGTGAATGTCCCAACAGGATTTGCCACCACTGCTTATTCATTTCGCTACTTCATTGAAAATGCAGGATTGGAAGCGCGGCTGCGGCAGCTTTTATCTGACTTAGATGTTGATGATATTGCCAATTTGCAAGAGCGGGGTAAGCAAGCCCGATCGCTGATTCTCAACACTCCTTTTCCAACTGAGCTAGAAGATGCCATCACGAAAGCCTATCTCGAACTCTCTCAGCGCTATGGAGTTGATCAGGGAGCAGATCTGGATGTAGCGGTTCGCTCTAGTGCTACAGCTGAAGACTTACCAGATGCTAGCTTTGCCGGACAGCAGGAAACCTATCTCAATATTCAAGGTGTGAATGCGGTGCTAGAAGCCTGTCATCGCTGCTACGCCTCTTTATTCACCGATCGCGCTCTTTCCTATCGAGTCACCCAAGGCTTTGATCATCTGGATGTGGCGCTGTCTGTAGGCGTACAAAAGATGGTGCGATCGGATTTGGCTACCGCTGGCGTTATGTTTTCGATCGACACAGAGACAGGCTTCAAAAACGCGGCGCTCATTACAGCAGCCTATGGTCTGGGCGAAAACGTGGTTCAGGGTGCTGTTGTGCCAGATGAGTACTATGTCTTCAAACCGACGCTCAAGACTGGATTTAAGCCGATTCTGGAGAAGCGGCTGGGCAGTAAAGATATGCGAATGGTCTATGACACGACTGGCGGTAAGCTAGTTAAAAATATTCCTGTGGAGGAGAGCGATCGCCAGAAATTTGCTCTCAGCGACGACGAAATTCTTACCCTGGCACGTTGGGCTTGTACGATTGAAGACCACTATTCCAGCGTGCATGGCGGGGATACGCCAATGGATATGGAATGGGCAAAAGATGGGCATACAGGTGAACTGTTTATTGTCCAAGCGCGTCCAGAAACGGTGCAGTCGCGCAAATCTGGAACCGTTCTGCGTACCTACAAATTGAAGGATTCCCATCCGCCAGAGCCGCTGTTTACCGGACGGGCAGTGGGCGACTTGATTGGGCAAGGTCAGGTGAGGGTGCTGACGCAGGTCGATCGCCTGGATGAGTTCCAGCCCGGAGAAGTTCTAGTCGCCGATAAGACTGATCCCGACTGGGAGCCGATTATGAAAAAAGCTAGCGCCCTGGTGACAAAGCAGGGCGGGCGTACCTGCCATGCAGCGATCATTGCCCGTGAGCTGGGCATCCCGGCGGTAGTGGGTTGCGGTGATGCGATCGAGACTTTGCAAGATGGTCAGGAGATTACGGTTTCTTGTGCTGACAGTGATGAAGGCAAAATCTACGCGGGGCTATTGCCCTATGAAGTTGAGGAGCTGCATCTGGATGAGCTGCCTCAGATCCGCACCAAGATTTTGATGAATGTTGGCAATCCGCAGGAGGCATTTTCTCTAGCGGCACTGCCTTCTAACGGTGTGGGACTAGCAAGATCAGAGTTCATTATTGCCAATCAGATTAAGGTTCATCCTCTTGCTCTGATCTACTTTGATCAACTGCGAGACAAGGGCGCTAAGTGGGAAATTTCTCAGCTCACAGCGCACTATGCCCACAAGCCTGATTTCTTTGTGGATAAGTTAGCTCAGGGCATTGGCAAGCTGGCAGCCGCTTTTTATCCCAATCCGGTGATCGTCCGTATGTCGGATTTGAAAAGCAATGAGTATGCCAACTTAATTGGCGGCAGACAGTTTGAACCCGATGAGGAAAATCCGATGCTGGGCTGGCGCGGTGCCTCTCGTTATTACGACCCCAAGTACAGTGAGGCATTTGGGCTGGAGTGCAAGGCGATGAAGCGCGTCCGGGATGAGATGGGTTTGACCAATGCCATTTCTATGATTCCGTTCTGCCGCACTCCCGAAGAAGGGCGAAAGGTCTTGGCAGAAATGGCGAAGAACGGGCTGGTGCAGGGCGAAAACGGATTGCAGGTCTATGTCATGTGTGAGCTGCCCAGCAACGTCATCTTGGCGGATGAGTTTGGCGACATCTTTGACGGTTTCTCGATCGGCTCCAATGATTTGACGCAGTTAACTTTAGGGGTCGATCGCGATTCTTCGCTGGTAGCTCACGTGTTTGACGAGCGCAGTGAAGCCGTCAAGACTATGGTGCGGGTTGTGATTCAAAAGGCGAAGGCAAAGGGTCGTAAGGTCGGCATTTGCGGTCAGGCACCCAGCGACTACCCAGAGTTTGCCAAGTTTTTGGTAGAGCAAGGGATTGATAGCATCAGCCTCAATCCTGACTCGGTGGTAAAAACGCTGCTGGCGATCGCTCAGACTGAATCTGAGGTAGTGAGATAAGCCAGATGGCTCTGTGAGATTGATCGGAAAACGTTTGTGGTCAAGCTTTTATAGCTGTCGCCAGTTTACTTAGGACATTTTGGGTGGGGCGCTTCGCGCCCCACCCAAAATGTCCCCGTCCTAACCGCCAAGGCGGTTGCCATATTTTTAGTCCCTTTCCTGTTTAGGAGAGGGATTTTTCATGTCTCTACTCAGCCATGCCTTATATAAGCTTCTCCCTTTTACTTTTCCTTTGCGGTTACAAGATGCATTAACTTTTGCAACAGGTGATCAGGACGCACAGGTTGGGGTAGCCAGCCGTCTACATCTAGGTCTCCAGTATTAAGTTTAGAGTTTTGCTCTTCGGAGCTAAATTCTGGAACGGTTGACATTAAAGCAATAATCTTCAAGTGCTGAGTGGACGGATTACGTCGCAAGCGATGAATCAGCCGATCGCCATCCATGTCGGGCAGCTGCATATTGGTGATAACGGCGATCGGTCGCAGAGCCTCAATCTGGCTGACTGCGGTAGAGCCTTCCAGCATCCAAATCACCTGATAACCCGCGGCAGTGAGGACATCGCAGATTAGGTTTGCCGTTTCCTCATTGTGTTCGATCAAAACCACCCGTCCTTGCGGCGGTTCGGGCAGACCTTCCTTGAGTAGAGGCTCTTGCTGATCCGATCGCTGCATGGGAATACAAACGGTGAAAACTGTACCAATGCCTTCGATCGATTTCACCTGAATCGAGCCGCTATGCAAATCGACAAGCTGTTTAGTCAGCGCCAAACCCAACCCTGTGCCTTCATACTGACGACGGTAGCCCGTGTCTAGCTGCTGAAATTTTTGAAACAGCTCAGGAATTAAAGGTTCAGGAATGCCAATGCCTGTATCCTTTACCTGAAAAACTGCCAGATTATCTTCCACAAATACGCACAGCGTCACTTTGCCGCCCTTGGGCGTAAACTTGATAGCGTTGCCCAGCAAGTTGAACAAGATTTGCCGAATTCGATGCGGATCGGCAATGAAGCGATCGCCCGCAGGTTCAATTTGCAGATCAAGTCCTAGGCTCACCTCTTGTAAGACAGCCTGCCCAGTGAAGGTTTTCAGAGCTTGCTGAGCTAGCCGAGAAAGGGAAAATTCCTCCAAATTCAGAGCAATCTTACTGGCTTCGGCTTGAGACAAGTCTAAAATGTCGTTGATCATCGCCAGCAGATGCTTACCGCTATCGTGGATGGTCTGCAAAAAGCTTTGCTGACGATCGCTCAACGTCTCTGCTGACCAGCGCTGGAGGGTTGCCGACATGCCGATAATACAGGTCAGCGGCGTACGCAATTCGTGACTGACGGAAGCCAAGAATTCGCTCTTGGCTCGGTTGGCAGACTGCGAGGCAAGTACCATGTCTTGCAGGGCTTGTGTTCGTTCAATGACGCGCTGTTCCAGAGTTTGTTTTTGCTGTTGCAGTTCAGCATAGAGCTGGGCTTGGCTAATGGCAATTGCCAGATGTTCGGCTATCTGCTGCAAGAATTTCTGCTCACCCTCCTGCCACTGGCGTGGCTCAAAGCACTGGTGGGCAATCAGCAATCCCCAAATCCGATCGCCAATGGTGATCGGCGCAACCAGCTTTGATCGGATCTGTGCCCGCTGGAGAAACTCAAGAAAACAGGGCATTTTTCTGTAGCGAGCCTCCACATCTTGGACAGCAATTGCCAAATTTTGCCGCTGGACATTTTGGTAGCGCGAAGTTTGCACAAAGCAATGTGCCTCAGAAAAGTCCAGAACTGAAGGAATTTCTGTAGACAAGCGGGCTTCGTAAATAACTGAGCCGCCCTGCTGAGCGGGGTAATCAGACGATTCTTGAATCTCTACAGGTTTGGCGTCAGAAACCGCTTGATTCAGGCGATAGATTACCAGGCGATCGACCTCTAAGCACTGCTGCATCTGCTCTACAGCCGTTTGCAAAATAATAGGCAGCTCTAGACTTTGACGAATTTGAGCCGCAACCTGATTGAGTAAACGCTCTTGCTTTATCTGCTGAAGCAACGCCTTTTCAGTCGAGGAGGCGGAACTGACCTGATCGAGAGGCTGAGGCATGGGTAGCTGAGCTGAGAGGGCTGCCACTAAGCGCAGCGTAAATTCACTTTGAGTCCCGGCATGATTAGGCTGAACCTGCGTATGAACCTGCTGAAATGTCCTCTGTAGCAGAGCTTGAGGTCGCGCTAGCGCGATCGCCTGATCTAGAAAATCGCGGATTGCCTCTGGCTCAAAGGTCAGCGTCATGGGGGCAACGGTTTCCGTTTGAGAGAACGCTATCTTGCCCAGCAATAGAATGCTAAAAGCGGGCGAGACCATGAGCGTAAAATGAGTGACATGCAGGTGAGTCGCGATCGCCTCTGCGGTCAAGCCTTCGTTTAGCAGATTGACTTCTGAAAAGACCTCTGCCCTCAGCTCTTCAGCCATTTGCCGAATCAACGTTTGCAAGAGGGAAAATGCCGAAAAGGGGAAAGATTGACTAAGATTTGAACAGTAATTGGGCATCATCACGCCAAAATCAAGGCTCTGCGTCATGTCTAACTGCTAGAACAGGGAGCATTTAGGTAGTGTTTCAAATGTGTTGTTGATTTTTTTGAAAGGGGCGCGGAGCGCCCCTTTCAAAAAAATCAACAACATGTCTAGAACATCACCAAGCGTTTGCTAGTTCATCCAGCGAAGAATACTTATATATCTAGCTTAGCGGATGCCCTGTGCCTAAAAAGGTTCGCTGTCCTTAACGATCGTTTTTCTAAAGCTTTCACCTCAGTTTTTGCAAGGAAAAGCCTCGATCGCTACATAATTCCAGCTAGGATGCTCTAGTGCCCTTTTCAATAAATCCGCTTAGGCATATGGTTGCTGCAAACGTTTCTCCTAACAATTCTTCCAACACGCTATCTCGCCTGATCAACGGCATCTTATCCATCAAGCCCCTCTCTGATCTGGCTAAGCATCAGGCGAGATCGATGATGATTAAACGCGCTGAGTCGATTGGGGTGTATTGGCGCAAAGAAGTGGAGGTTTTGCGATCGCGCCACAGTGCAGCCGAGTTTTCGCCTGAATGGGATGATGCTCTACGCCAGACTCTTAACCCTGATCTGGTCTATCCAGACTACTATTTGCGATCGTTTCATGCCTATGAGCAGGGAAACCTGAGCTGGGAAGCCGCAATGGAGGTCGAGGTGGCGGCTCATGCCGTTCATGCGCGGATTTTTCCAGATGCGGGGGCACAAGGCGATGCCATGCTGCGGCAAAGCTACCATGCCGTGATGCAGCCAGCGATCGCAACGCCGCCTCAAGATATTCTCGATCTCGGCTGTAGCGTCGGCATGAGCACGTTTGCTCTACAAGATATCTATCCGCACGCGCAGATTACAGGTTTGGACTTGTCACCCTATTTTTTAGCGATCGCCCAATACCGCGCTCAGAATGTCGTCAGCACCGAAAAGCCGATTCACTGGCTCCATGCCGCTGCCGAATCAACTGGGCTGCCGGATGCCTCATTTGACCTGGTATCCACCCATCTGATGTTTCATGAATTGCCTCAGAGTGCAGCGATCGCCATTCTGAAAGAGGCGCGTCGCTTGCTGCGTCCGGGCGGGCACCTCAGCATCATGGACATGAACCCGAAATCGGAGATATACGCCAAGATGCCGCCCTACATCTTGACGCTGCTCAAAAGTACGGAACCCTATTTAGATCAATACTTCACGCTGGATCTAGAGCAGGCGATCGCCGATGCCGGATTCACGCCACCGACCCTGACCTGCAACAGTCCGCGCCACCGCACGGTGATTGCTCAAGTCCGCTAGGGGGAAGCAAAGGATGGGTGGATGAGTCGATGGGTGGATGAGTCGATGGGTGGATGAGTCGATTCCCATCTACCCACACACCCATCTATCCCTCTATCCCTTGACGCAAACCACCTGCTTTAGGGTGGCGACGACATCCACCAGATCTGCCTGGTTTTTCATCACCTGGGCGATCGGCTTGTAGGCTCCCGGAATTTCGTCCAGAACGCCCTCGTCTTTGCGGCACTCTACGTCTCGCGTTTGCTGGATCAGGTCATCTAGGGTGAAGTTGAGCTTGGCTTTGTTGCGCGACATCAGCCGCCCTGCCCCATGAGAGCAAGAGCAATAGCTATCGGCGCAGCCTTTCCCTTTCACAATGAAGGACTGTGCCCCCATTGAACCCGGAATGATACCATAGTCTTCCTCACGGGCGCGCACAGCTCCCTTGCGAGTCACATAGACCTCTTCGCCAAAGTGGACTTCCTTTTCGGCATAGTTGTGATGGCAGTTGACTTGCAGCAGCGGCTTGGTAGGCTTGCCGCCCGCTACATGCTTCTCCACCACCTTTTGGAAACGCGCCATCATCACCTCACGGTTAAATTTGGCGTATCCCTGTGCCCATTGCAGATCGCGCCAATAGGCGACAAATTCTGTTGTGCCCTGGACGAAGTATGCCAGATCGGGGTCGGGCAACTGGGTATCGCTCAGCTTCATTAGGTCTTTGGCAGTGCCAATATGACGCTGTGCCAGCATATTGCCGATGTTGCGGGAGCCAGAGTGCAGCATCAGCCACACCTGATTATTAGCGTCCAGACAAACCTCCAGAAAGTGGTTGCCGCCGCCGAGGGAGCCAAGCTGTTTCATGGCTTTTGACTCTAGATGCTGCACTCCCATATGCAGTTCTTTAAAGTCTTGCCAGCCCTGCCAATTAGTGACAGATTTCTCGATCTCCTTGTTTTCGCTGAAGCCAACAGGAATTGCTGCCTCTAGATCAAGGCGAATTTGCTTCAGCTTGCCCTCCAGGCGATCGCCCTCAAAAGGCAATTTGATCGCCGCCATGCCACAGCCAATATCCACCCCAACCGCTGCGGGGACGATCGCCTCCTGCGTCGCCACCACCGAACCCACCAATGCCCCTTTGCCGAGATGAACATCCGGCATCAGCGCCACATGCTTAAACACGAAAGGTAGAGAGGCGACATTTTTCGCCATTTTGATTTCTTCATTGCCTAGCTCATGATTTGCCCAGGAAAGGACGGGCGCACGAGTTTTAAAGGGAACCTGTTCGTAAGGCATTTGAGTTTACCTGCGCTTGTTTATTGATGCTTATAGTGTTGTTTTCAGGTCTTATGTGCCTGCTTCCAACGAGCTTTTTCTTCGAGCTGTGCCCGCTGATTCTGTCTGCGCGTTAGAGGGTTCGGCTCTTGCTGGAATTTTGGGTGGCTAAGCGGGAAAGGTTTAGTCTTCCCTAGGCGATCGCCTCCTGCACTCTGGTCGTTCCTGTTGACAGTCCTGAAAGCGGCGAGCCTCAAGTATCAGCAAAGACTTTCTGAAGACTATCTTCACCTGCCCAGATTTGTAGCTCTCGCAGACCGGGCGTATTGATGGTCAATGCGTTTCAGCATAGTAAGAATCAGCCTGTTTCCCCTAACCCACCCTCGCCTTCAATAGACCAGCATTTGGTAGTAACAGTACGCAGTACACGGTACAGATGTAACAGTACTGGGCGTAACTTGTGAGAGAACCCCTGCCCCTAGTGGGTCAACGGATTGGAACCCTTGGGTACCAAGTAAGCTATGCTCGCTTCTATCGAGTTGGCTACCAACAGGCTGATTTTTGATCAAGATTTCATTCAGCTACTCCATCAGTTCTATATTCCAATTAGCTTGCTGAATTTGCGTATCTAACTGCCGAATTTCGCGGGCAAGGCGATCGGTTTGGGTCTGCAAATCTGCCACATTAACGGTGCTGATCAGCTTAATTTCTGAAGCGCTGTAGCGGTTAACGGTGCTAGCCGCCGCATCAACCAAAGTGTTGTAGGCGCGTTGCTTCAGTAACAGGGTATCTCGTGCAGCCAGAGCATCGGCGATCGTCTCCTCGTTTTGAAACACGGTCAGGGCATTGGTTTTGTTAATTTGCTGAATCAGGCGCGTCAGCTGAGTGACGATTGCATCCACTTCGGCAATGAGAACCTGTGGATTTTCAGGAGGGGCTTCACCCTCTTGAATAACGGCGCTTCTAACTAGGCGCTGCTGCAACTGTGCCAGCCGCTTTTGGCAGTCGGCTCTCAGAATCAGGGCTTCAGCAAGTTTCATGGCAACAGCTCTCACCAGATATAGACATATACTACATATATGCTACAAGCACTACAATTGTCAATAGCTTGCTGCAAGGAATCCCCGTTTTGAGTTGGGATTTATTAAACTTTTCAACAGAGCCTCGCAAACCTATCCTCACAGTGATTCTTATGGCGGTTCGCAAAGACACGATTTTTGAACGCTTTCTTGCCCCAATCTTCCAGAATTTCTTGATCGATCGCGATGCCCTGATGCGCTACTACAAGAGCCGCGATTGGGAACAGGTCAGCAATCGCTTCCGCCAGCCCAACTTCACCTATCCTAACTACTACCAGGCACACAACTTTCATGGCGTGGAAGGGGGCTATCTTAGCCTAGGAGCCGCTCTGTCCTATGATCCGATTACCCAGTATGTGCTGCCGCCCAATGAAGCCTGGGTGCGGCAGGAGTTGATCGATCGCATTCGCTGCTATCCGCGTCGCATTCTGGATTTGGGCTGTGGCACAGGTTCGATGACGCTGATGCTGAAGCAGAAATTCCCCCAGGCTGAGGTGATTGGGCTAGATTTCTCGCCCTATATGCTGGCTGTTGCCGACGACAAGGCCAACGCTGCTGAAGTAGCGATCGCGTTTTTGCAGGGCAACGCTGAAGCCACAAACTTTGCCACCGAAAGTTTTGATGTGGTGACGGCGGCACTTCTATTTCACGAAACGCCACCCGAAGTTTCAAAAAATATCCTACGCGAGGGCTTGCGTCTGCTGAAATCCGGTGGAGAAGCGCTAATTTTTGACGGCAATCAGTCCACGCTGCGCCAAACTGAATGGCTAACGGAAATTTTTGAAGAGCCTTACATCAAAGCCTATGCCAAAGGCAACCTTGATGCCTGGATGGGGGCGGCTGGATTTGAGGATGTGCGAACAGAGCAAGTGTGGTGGGTTCATCAGATAACGCGTGGAGTGAAGCCCTTACCCGCTCGATCGCCCGATCATCCCAATGTAGCGGCAGAAAACAATCCTGCCTTCGCGTTCTAAAGCAAATAAGCTAAAAGAGCTGCCCCGTCTATAAAACAGACAAAGCAGCTCTTTTAGCCGCATCTTACTTGTTAGGCTGAGGAGTCATCCGCAGGTAAGGCTTAACCGCCGTATAGCCCTTAGGGAACTTCTGTTCTAGCTCTGCCGGATCGGTGATGGAAGGCACAATGACGCAATCGTCGCCATCTTTCCAGTCTGCCGGGGTCGCAACACTATAATAATCTGTCAGCTGGAGTGAGTCAATCACCCGCAGTAGCTCGTCAAAGTTGCGTCCGGTGCTGGCTGGATAGGTCAAGGTCAGGCGAAGCTTTTTGTTGGGGTCGATGATGAATACCGATCGCACCGTCAGCGTGTTGTTGGCATTGGGGTGGATCATGTCATAGAGATCAGACACCTTGCGATCGGGATCTGCCAAAATCGGGTAGTTGAGCGCGGTGCCCTGGGTTTCTTCAATGTCACCCACCCAGCTCTTGTGAGAGTCTACGTCATCAACGCTAAGCGCCAATGCCTTAACGTTGCGCTTGTCAAATTCGGGCTTGAGCTTTGCCACTGTACCCAGCTCAGTGGTGCAAACTGGAGTAAAGTCTTTGGGGTGAGAGAAGAGAATAACCCAGCTATCGCCTGCCCATGCGAAGAAATCAATGTCGCCGTGGGTAGAGGCTTGAGTAAAGTTGGGGACTGTGTCGCCGAGTCGGAGTGCCATAACTGAACTTCCTGTCTGTCGCTTTAAGTACGAAATTCGCTTTAACTGCAAAATTCTAGACCATTACTGATCATCTCACAAACCCCGGTATTCCGCCCGGAGTTTAGACCTTTCTTTATGTTTCGAGAGTTCTAAATATTAGATTTATTGCAAATTAAGCTGCAAGTTAAGCTGGGTGGAGGCGCAGCCTTCACCAAACTTAATCCCAAAACTTTAATCTGCGAGAAGTCTATTTCAGAAAGTAGGTTCAGAGGCGATATCTTTAGCTACTATTACTTTCTCTGAATATCGTGCTTTGAATATCGTGCTCTGGACATTACACCCCCTATGGCAGAACCGACCTCCAAAAACCAGCAGCCTAAAGATCAGCAGCATCCCCAGTGGGAGAGCGATCGCCAGGTTGCCAATACGCTTCTAGCCGGAGAGCCTAGCGATTACAATTTGGCAGAACTGGCTCGTCTACGCATCCGCTATCGGGGCTTTCCCGGAGCCAGAGATATTCAGGCCGACATGGAAAAAGTACTGAACCGATGGCAGCTTACTGAGGAAGCGCTATTTGCCAAAACCCGCCAAATTCATCAGACCTCTCAGATTTACCGAGGGCGCAGCAACCAGCGAGAAGACTGGAGCTAACTTGCTTTGGCGGTCGTATATGTGTCGCGCATATTTGCAGGTGCATATATGCGCAGGTGTACCTTGAATCAGAGAATCAGAACATTTGTCGCTTCGCCATGCCTCCCCTAGATCCTACAGATTGGTTCAGTACCCTAGCTCGATTGAGCCTTGCCCTTTTTGTGGGTGGCTTGGTGGGGCTAGAGAGACAGATCGATCGCAAACCCGCAGGTCTGCGTACCCACATGCTCGTCAGCCTAGGAGCCTCTCTATTTGTGATGACAGGGCTGCAACTCAGCCCCAATGCTCTCGAAAACACCAGCCGCATCATTCAAGGCATCGTGTCTGGCATTGGCTTCTTAGGAGCCGGAGAAATTTTTGCAAAATCCAGAACCACTCCCGATGAGGTCAAAATCCAGGGACTCACCTCCGCAGCGGCAATCTGGGTATCGGCATCTTTGGGCGTGGCAGCGGGTTGTGGGCTGTGGTTTATGGCATTGAGTGGGGCGATCGCCACCATCTTTGTCTTACTGGTGATTAAACGCACCGAAAAGAAACTCGATCGCAATAGCTAACCTCAGTGGATCGCAAAGCTTACACTCGATCCCCCCAATCCCTTAAAAAGGAGGCTACAGAAATTTCACTTGAGTTCGAGAAACAAGTCTACCAGCGACAGCACAATTTCTACCACAATCAAGATCACCACATACCACTCCATCCGCAGGCCTGTATTGTGCTGAAGCAAATCCAGCACTGTTTCTGCCGTGCGCGAAATCAGATCTAGCTTGCGTTCTAGTACGGTGTGCCGCTCCCGAATTTCATATTCGTTTTCCAAGCGTGCATAGAGCCGCTCTAGGGCAGGAGAGTCCCATAGCAGCTCTGGCTTGTCAATAATTTCTACCCGCCCAACAATCTTGTGCTGAATCATCAGAGTTCTGCCGAGCTGTCGCAACAGCTCCTTCCCCCAGCGCTCGTCTCTGGCACTGCGTTGAAGGCTATCGGCAAAGGGTTCAATTTGGTCAAAGACTTTGGCGGTGCCACCTTCATAGTGAGCCAAAACAACACTCTTACCCAGCACGTCAGCAACGATTTGGAACCGACTAATATCAAATTCTTGCAGCCAAATTGTGCCGTTCTCAATTCGCCCGCCAACGTTATCCTGCATCAGAACGGCTTCCTCTGTCTCAGGCTTGGCAAATGGCTCAATTACTAACGGCTTTAGGTAAGACAGAAAAGAAGCCTCTTCAATCGGGTTTAGCCCAAACAGGACAACGGCTCCGTATCGGAAAAGCACTGCACAACCCCGATCGCCCGCTTCTACCACCAGGGGCAGCGTTGCCAAATGAGCTGTCGTTTCCAGTGATTTGAGATCTAGCCGCTCTCCCAAAAACAGAGCGCGACCCTTGACCATAGCTTTGTCGGTGAAGAGTAGTTTCTCCATACTCCGATTATGAACGGTCTTCTTCAGATAAAACAGTGCCTGGTGTGGCGAAAGACAAAGTAGACAGCAAAATGCAGTACGGACAGCGCTCTTATTCAATCGCCTCTGGTTTTTTGTTGGCTTCGGGCTGGTAGTAATCTTGGGCTTGAATGGTGCCTATTCGATCGCGATCCTGATTGATGCAGGCTGGAGTTTTGGCATACTGGCAAACCCTTGCCCAGAGAACGGCGCGGGTGCCCGGAGCACCAGTGGAAAATAGGACGCGATCGCCACCAATCATTTTGATGATTTTTACCTTGCAGGTAGGGCAGACCTGAACTCCGGCTTCTGTCATAGCACTCTCTCTTTTCTAGTACCGCTCTAAAGTCCAAACAGGGTAGATATTTTTTGAGAGCCGCGCTTCGCGCGGCTCTCAAAAAATATCTACCTCACAATCAGTTTAAATGGGTATGCCTTTTTCTGAGTAATTGCTCAATCATGCTGGACAAAATCACGCTTTGCGACTCCCATATGAGTACGTAATTCTCAGTAGTTTTTTTGGTTTTCAAGTAATCTTTGAATAAGACTATCTGCTAGCCCTTAGACGAAATTCTCATCTTTTAGCGTGATTTTGCCAGTGAGTATACTGCTTTCAGACTTTCAAGACTAAAAACATGAGTAATAACCAGGATGACTTAGGCGGTACGATTAGGCACTCTAGCCTAGAGAGCATCTATCATCCGTCTATGCCTGAAGCTTATGGTTCTCGCTACATCCATCCTCCCATCCCATGCCACTTCCTTCCTTTTCACTGAAGTGATAAGGGATCTAGCAAGCGACCCCAATTCCCTCCGCATTAAGAAACTGCTTTTGTTTGCCTCTACACAAAATTGGGAAAATGATCTGCGCCAGCTAGAACAGATAGATTTTATAGATCTGGTGGGAAGCTTACTGGCGATCGCTCCCACGCTAGAACGGCTCCAGTCGCACATTCATGCTATTGCTGGCTCTCTCAATAAATCGGCTGAATATACTCTCGTAGCCAACACCATTATCAATCGCGTCAGTCGGCTGTATCTAGACTGTCCCGTAAGAGCGAGCGGACAAAAAGACTATGAAGCAGTCATACAAAGGCTGGCATGTGACCCTGACTCCCTTCGAATCAAGAAACTCCTGGTTCTAGCCAGTAGAAATATCTGGGAGACTGACGTAAAGCGGCTTGACGATCTGACTTTTCTGGATCTAGTTCAAGAAATCTATAGCCTAATGCCTACCCTAGAGAGTCTTAAGGCAGTTCTAGACAACTTGGCTAAGACCTTGAGTAAGCAAGCTGAGTATGGCGCGATCGCCGAGCGAGTTTGCCTCATCTTTCAGCCGCTTTATTCACCTAAACTGCCGCTAGCATCACAGGCGTATGAGCCGATAGAAATGACCTTGACAGAAGGCATGGAAGAATCATCCTTGATGCAACTACTCAGAGAGCCACCCATCGGGTCAGTTGAGTCAGCCATGCCGCCTGCTCAGGCAGCTGAATATGCTTACATCCGACAGTCGTTGCTCCCCGACCTCTTTGATTTGCGGCTTAACATCATCCAATCTGCTAACCCTCTACGGGTGAAAATTCTCCTCTTTTCTCTACTGCATGAAGTGTTTACACCCGGTGCTGAGCATGATTTACTGCTCAAAAATCATGAGCTAGATGACTTGTTGAATATCTTGCTGCAAACTCATAAACTTCTACATGAGCTGGAGTCGAGGCTGCTGAGTACCGCAAAATCACTCAAGGAGCCAAATGACTATATTCAGATTGCTCAGGTGATTGTGCGATCGCTTAAGCCTTTGTATATTTATCTGCCACTCAAGGCAGTTGCCGCCTCCGTACCCAAAGATGAAAGCCCCACCAATATCATCAGCGTAGAGGCAGATCTCCCTGAAATAACGGAGCCAGATGCTGTGAAACCAGATGCTTTGAAACCAGATGCTCTGAAAGGCGATCGCTCCCTGCATGAGCAATCTGAGTACACCTGTCAGGTGCTGTCTTTCCCCATCTGCAAAGAGGTGAACTCATGATCAAGGTGAATGAACTGCTCAAGCGCTACAAAGCAGGTGAACTTAGCTTCTGCGGCGAAAACCTCACGGGAATCAATTTGGCTCATGCCGATCTCATTGGCATCAATTTGCAGGAATCAGATTTACACAGCGCTACTTTTGTCCTGGCGTACCTCAACCGAGCCAAACTGACCAAAGCTAACTTGATGGCAACTCGACTGGGGGGTGTCAATCTCAGCCAAGCCGATCTGGTTCGAGCTAATCTGCGGGATGCCGACCTACATGGAGCTATTCTTCAGGGAGCCGATCTGCGTAGCGCTGACCTAACCCTGGCTAACCTGCTAGATGCCAACCTCATTGACGCTGACTTACGCAATACCAATCTGAGTGGCGCTAACCTGACGGGAGCCTGCTTGCGAGGAGCAAATCTGCGGGAAGAAAATCGTAAATATGCAGCAAATTTGCGAGGAGCCACCTTGAGAAAAGCAGATTTACGAGGGGCTAATCTGACGGGAGCCGACCTAGCACGGGTTGATTTGCGGGGTGCCAATCTCAGCGAGGCTACTTTACGAGGAGCCGATCTCAGCGGAGCCGATCTGACGGAAGCTACGCTCAAAGCAACCACCCTGACGGAAGCTAATTTAGAACGGGCCGTCCTGCGGGGTGCAAATTTGATGAACGCTAGGCTAGAGCGTACCAATTTGACGGAAGCTGACTTGGCTAGCGTCAACCTTCAAGGCGCAAACCTTGCTGATGCCAAGCTGATACGATCGCATTTGGCAAAAGCTAACCTGACGCTTGCTCGCCTAAACCGAGCTGACCTCAGCCGCGCTAACCTCTGGGGAGCCACACTCCGCGATGCGCACCTAATTGAAGCCTATTTAGCGAGAGCAATTCTCACCAACGCCGATCTCACAAATGCCAACCTGATGAGAGCAGAAATGAGCAGCGCCAACTTAACAGAGGCAATTTTGACAGGCGCAACCTTACCCGACGGCAGAATTCACCAATAGGCTGAGCTATTCACTCAGCCGCAATCTATCCTAAATGTCCTAAGCAAACTGGCACAGCTACAAAACCTAAAGATAGGCTATCCTGATCTCTAGCTGCGCTGATTTGCTTCTATGGTTTCTAGCCCTCAATCCATTCGGTCTACTCCTGGATTAACGTTAGGGAAACTGCGACGGGTTCACCATATTGCTTTGCATGTTCAAGACATCAACGCCTCTCGCTGTTTCTATGGCAAGCTGTTAGGGCTACGTGAGCTGCAAGGCGACGAAGTACCCGAAACTCTACGGCAAGCTTTTGAAGCTGGAGAAGTCGCCAACTTCATCACGCCCGATGGCACTATTCTGGATCTGTTCTGGAAACCCAACCTCACTCCGCCTCACCCCGATCCAAATCAGGAGTTTACCCGCGCTGGGCACTTGGCGTTTGACATTGATCCTCAGTGGTTTGACCAGGCGGTGGATGTGCTGCACCAAAATGAAGTTGCGATCGCTCATGGCCCTGTGACTCGCCCCACGGGTCGCGGTGTCTATTTTTACGATCCAGATGGTTTTCTGGTAGAAATCCGCTGCGATCCGTCATAGGTTCAGAAGTTTCTTAAATTATCCCTCCCTATTTCCCCCTCCAATTCTCTTAACTCTCTCATGACAGAAACCTCAGAATTTATGATTGGCGATCGCGTCCGGGTGAAATCTATTCCCCCCTATGTCAAAACCGCAGAACCTATGCCGATGATGCGTCCCTCCAACGTAATTCATCTGGGTGAGGAAGGAATTGTGATCGATCGTCGTCCGGGAGGATTCTGGGGAGTACGGTTTTCAAGAGGCATGTTTTTGATGGACAGCCAGTTTATTGAGGCGGCAGAGTAAAATCTAATCCTGACATTGCTTCTAGATGTTTTTGCGTAATGGCTTGTTGGGTAATGGTCTAAAGGAGTGAACGAAGGCGGATCGGATGGCTTCATTTCGTCATTCAGCAACGCTTGCTTAGTTCATCCAAAATGCTTAGCTCATCCAAAATGCTTAGCTCATCCAAAATGCTTAGCTCACCCAGATCTCCATCTAGACGAGCAGAAATGCCCACAGGCAGGGCGGCATTCTCGCCATCGTGCCCAAATAGCAGACCTGAAACGACCGGGATGCCTAAACCGCCCAAACGATCGCGTAGCACTTCAGCAACGGTGAAACTGGGAATATGGGCAGGCGGCTCACACTGACTAAATCGCCCTAGGGCAATCCCTCGCACGTCCTTAAGAGCGCCGCTCATACGCCACTGGGTTAACATGCGATCGATCCGGTAGGGCGCTTCAGAAACATCTTCAAAGGCTAGAATCACGCCTGCTAAGTTGGGTTGAGCTGGAGTATTTAACAGGTGCGTTGCTACAGTGAGATTGGCGGGCAGCAGAATGCCCTCGGCTTTCCCTCCTCCCCAGCCCTCTCCCTTTAAAGGTGGTAGCGATCGCCCTTCTACCCAATCAAATAATCGCTGGAGTGACCATTCGGGTTCAGCGGCGATCGTCGTCAACAAAGGGGCGTGAACGCCAGAAATTCCCTGAATACTGAGGCTCCATAGCAGGCTTGTGATATCTGAAAAGCCAATCAGCCACTTAGGTTCAGTCGTTTTATAATCAGCGGATTCAGGTGCAGCCCACCGCCAATCTTCCAGAATTCTTGTGCCACCGTAACCGCCACGGGTACACAGGATACCCCGACAGTCCGGATCGGTGAGGGCATGGGCAAGCTGCGATCGCCTCTCTTCATCAGTTCCCGCCAAATAGCCCCAGCGCCGATCGTAACCCGGACTTATCTCAACTTGGTAGCCGCGCGATCGCCAAATTTTTACGCCCTCTTGAAATGCTTTTTGCTCTCGTAAAGCTCCGCTGGGCGCAATTACCCGCAGTAAATCCCCTGCCTGAAGCGGAGCAGGAACCCTTGCGGCGACTCGTACTTGAGCATCTTTCAAAGCGTGCAGCAGCTAAGTGGACGCTTACGATTGTTCCGCATTTGGGAATCAGAAGCAACTGGTTTTGGAAAAACGGTTTCCCCTGCTACAAACCTTTCATGCTCTGAGGTAGGGGCTAATAGCGTTCTAACGTAAATAGTTTTGAGGTCTGGGCATTTGAGGTCTGGGCATCGTTAGCATTCATGTAGAGGTGATATTTATTACGACCTGCTTCTTTAGCACAATAGAGAGCCGTATCTGCATTCTTGAGCAACGTTTCTGTATCCTCTCCATCTTGAGGATAGGCAGCAATGCCAATGCTGATGCTGATGTGCAGCCGATGACCTGCCAGATTAAATTCTTCACGCAGAGATTCCAAAATTCGTTGGGCGATCGTCGTTGCATCCCTAATGTCGTGGATATTGGGTAGTAGCAGGGTAAATTCATCGCCTGCCCAGCGGGCAACAATATCGCTTTCTCTCAGACATTGGGTGAGTCGTTCTGCTACGCTTTGCAGCAGTAAATCTCCGGCCGCATGTCCTAGCGTGTCGTTGATGTTTTTGAATCGATCTAAATCTAAAAACATGACGGACAGCTGAGTTTTGTCTTGTTTTGCCCGATCCAGCGTTGCCTTTAGCCGCTCATTAAACAGCATCCGATTGGGCAGTCCAGTCAATAAATCGTGGGAAGCCTGATAGCGAATGATAGCCTCATTGCTATGACGAAGGGTGACATCTCTAAAGCTCCAAACTCGACCCACAATTTTGCCATTTAGCCACTGTGGCAAAGAATAACGCTCAAAGATTCGACCATCTTTCAGCTTCAACACGTCTTCATAGGTAGCTGCCGATGAGCTAAGTGCAGCCTCGGCTGAGCTAAAGCCCTCACTCGTAAAAAACGCATTGGGATCTTGAAGTTGATCCAAAATGGTATGGAACGGAATGGAGTTCTGTTGATCCAGATGTTTCGCGGTAGGTTGCGCGGTAAATCTTACGGTAGGTTCTGCCGTGATACCCCACATTTCTACGAATTTTTGATTAAAGCCTTCGATCCTACCCGTTTTGCTAATGACCAAAATGCCGTCTACGGTCGATTCGAGGGTGGCTTGCAGCCGCGAAAGAGCATGTTCTAGTTCTAAGTGAGTGCAGTGGCGATCGCTAATGTCTCGTTTAATCGCCACATAGTTTGTGATTTCACCCATGCCGTCATAAACCGGAAAAACAGTCGCATCTTGATGGTAGGTTGAGCCATCTTTGCGTTTCCCAGTGCAGCAACCTGTCCAGGATTTGCCGGAGGCGATCGTGCCCCAAATATCTTGGGATACCTCTTCATACGGCTCTATTCGCAGCAAAGTAGCAGGCGTTTGCCCCAGAACCTCCTCGCGCCGATACCCTGTAATCCTCTCGAAAGCCCGATTCACATAAACCAGCTGGAACTGAAGATCACAGATCTCGATCGCGTCTGTTGCTTGCTCTAAGATGGCGGTTGCCAGTGACGGATGAACCATGTCATGAGGAAAAGCTTTAGCGAGAGAGGAAGTTGAGAGCATAAGATTCAAGAAACATTGATCTAAAACCGCTCCCACAACTGGCAGCACATCTTCCGTCATTAGCATTTCCATCCCAATCCTCGGTTTTACGCACCCTGACTTGAACTTGGCAGAAAATCTTTGACTCGTCTGTGGCTAATCTTTGACCGGGTAAGTATCCGTGTTTGAAAAGATTTTTTATATAATATTATATACATGTAAGCATCAGTATAGCCGTCTTCGGATTTGCCGCACTAAGCCCTTTGGCGGATATGCAAGCAAATGTTTATTGGTTTGAAAAGGTCACTACAGACAGCTTTCAAACCAATAAACCGACAGAATGCGATCGATAAATTGGATTCAGAAGAGCAAGCATGAACCTTGCAACTTTTATGAACTCAACATTTCACCAACTCAAAGACGGGCATCACCCAAAACACAAATTTATACCGCTTCTCCCCGCCACAAAAAGCCATAGCTTAGCGGGTAGCACACAGTAAACCAAAGCGGATCAGACCTTGACGATAGCCCTGCTGCATCAGACCTAGGGAAAGCGCAGCTTGGATAGTTGTCCAGCCAGAACTGAGTAGACCCAAGACCGCAGCGGGCGTGATGGCAGAATCAATGACAACATCCCAGAAAGGCGCAACGGCTGTAGACCAATCGGCAGTGCGAATGGTTTGGAACCCTTGAGCTTGGGCGATCGCCTCATATTCCGGCAGAGAAATTACGTAAGGCAAGCAGTATACCTGGTAGATTTTCTCTAAAAGCTTTTGCTCATCGGAAGTCAAAGGCGGATTGGGAGGCGCGATCGGACGGTGGCACCAGGTCACAAAAATAAACTTGCCGCCCGGTTTCAGCACCCGGTAGCATTCCTGCAAAAATTTCTGCTTGTCAGGCATATGTTCGCCGCTCTCTAGCGACCACACCAAGTCAAACGACTGATCGGCAAACGGCATTTCTAAAGCATCAGCCACCTGAAAGACTGTGCGATCGCCCAAACCTGCGGCTTGGGCACGCGCGATCGCCCGATTTGACTGCACCGGACTCAGCGTAATGCCCGTTGCCGCAGCGTTATATTTCTGGGCTAGGTATAGCGAACTGCCGCCAATACCGCAGCCCACATCCAGGATCTGAGTCGCCTGTTGGACATCCGCCCACTTTAAAAGCTCTTCAATCAGGTCAATTTGCGCTTGCCGTCGCTCTTTGCGATCGGTGCCTGCTTCACCGTAGTAGCCGTGGTGCATATGCTCACCCCAAATCTGCTCCCACAGACCGGAAGATGCGTCGTAAAACTGCTGAATTTGCTGCTGAAGAGTGGGCATAGATAAAAAGAGTGCATGGCTTCTTGCTTAGTTTACGACGTGCCTTGCCCTCAGTTTGCGAATCCTCCCAGCCAAATCTCCCAGCCAAACCTCCCAGTAAAACCCGCAGTTCGATCAGCGCCTCGATCAGCTCACTCATACGAAGCGCCGAGGGGATAGGGGGGACGGCATTCCCCGCCGGGAGTTTTGGGAAGATCCTCAAGGCTATTGGTCTGTCTTCCAGACCTTCATTTCTCGTTAGCCTACTTAGGTTAACGGGAACAACTAGAGAGAGAAAATCCAGACGGGATAGGGCCAAACCTGTGTTGAAAACTCATCAAACACCCCATCCAATCCCTGTGGATCAGCCTGCTCCGGCTGGCTCTACAAGTCAATCCAAAAGCAAATCCAAAAGCAAGTCCAAAAGCAAATCTAAAAGTAAATCTAAAAGTAAATCTAAAAGCAAATCTAAGTGCCAAACTGTTAGCGCTAAGCCACCTCTGAGCTTGAAAGAGCAGAGGGCTGAAAAGCGAAAATACGATCGCATCCGCAAAGAAATCATTAGCTTTGCAGTCAGCGCGCTCTGCTTCGGCGGCATCATTGGCGTATTGGTGGGCATCCTTGGCGGCATCAAAATGGCGATCGCCAGCACACTAGGTGTCGTCATCTTGGCACTCGCCTTCAAATACCCCCGCTTCGCCCTATGGGCATTTTTGATCTACGTCCCCTTTGGCGGCACCATCACCTACGCGATCGGCAACAGTCCCTTGCTGCAATTGGCAAAAGATGGACTATACATTCCGGCTCTAATTGGCGTCATGCAGCACTGCAAACGCGATCGCCTCCCCTTTCTGATCCCTAAGCAAATCTTGCCCGCGCTGATGGCGCTACTCATGCTGTGCGGCATGACGTTGCTCGTGGTCAACGGCTATCAGCAGTTTTTTGGCAAAGGCGGAGAACAGCCGATCGCCATGGGCATTCTAGGACTCAAGGTGATGTTGGGCTATCTGCCGCTGATCCCTTGCGCTTACTACCTGCTGCGTACCAAGCAGGAGTTTTATTTCCTGATGCGTCTGATGCTAGTGCTAATCATTATCTGCTGCGCGCTGGCAATGGTGCAGTACCTCATGCTGCTGACGGGTAAATGTGCTGGAACCCGACTCTCCACAGGCAGCAGTCTATTCAAAGCCTCGCTAGAAGCCCGATGTGTGGTGGGTGGAGCATTACTCTATAGCCCGCAGGAAGGAGTGATTCGCTTACCCGGAACCTTTGTAGCCCCCTGGCAGTGGGGCTGGTTCTTGATTTCCAGCAGCTTCCTAGCGTTTCCTTCTGCCTTCAACGAACCCAAACCTCTCTGGCGAATTCTGGGGCTGGTGGCGCTGGGCAGCGTCTTTGTCATGGCGGTGATTTCGGGACAGCGGATTGCTCTGGCATTGGTGCCTATCATCATTGCTCTGCTGCTGCTCGTGACCGGACAAGTCGCTAACCTCAAACGATTTATCCCGATCGCCGCTGGATTAGCGCTCATTCTCAGCGTTGTTGCCCTGCAAAACCCCGCAACCGTGCAAGAGCGCATTGATAGTTTTGTTAGTCGCTGGAACGCTGCTCCACCCTACGAATTCATTTTTGGACAATTTCACTGGGCGATGAAAGACGGCAATCTTCTGGGCAATGGTCTGGGACGTGCCACCAACTCAGCTCGTGCCCTGGGCGAAACTCAGCTCGTCGAAACCTACTACCCAAAAATGATCTATGAGATTGGACCTTTTGGCACGATCGCCTTCCTTGTCCTAGTTTCTGTCCTCACCTACACCGCCTTCAAAGCCTATGGCTTGGTGCGCGATCGCAGTCTACGAGCCTATGGAGCCGCCCTTGCCTGGTTCATTTTATTCATCAGCTACAACACCTACTACTACCCGCTAGATGTCGATCCGGTTGCGGTTTACTACTGGTTCTTTGCTGGAGCCGTATTGAAACTCCCCGAACTTGATCGGCTTGCCCAGCTCGAAGTCGCCCAGCCAGAGGTGCTGTCGTCCCCAAAACGCGCCCGGAAAAAACAGCTAAAGCGATCGGCTTTCACCTAGTTTAGGAAACTAATCCAAAATGCTCCTCTCTCTCATCATCCCCACTTACGGACGCGAAACGGTTTTGTGCGAGACGATCGCCAGCGTATTGCAGCAAAACTATTCCCACTATGAAGTGCTGGTGATTGACCAGACTTCTACCCACACGCCAGACACTCAGGCTTATCTAGAAACTTTAGCAGCAGCGCAGAAAATTCGCTGGTTTCGGTTGAATTGGGCAAGCCTGCCCGGAGCGCGTAACTACGGCGTGAGGCGGGCTTTAGGAGAAATTATTTTATTTTTGGACGATGATGTGCTGCTGCCGCAAGGGTTTCTAGAAGCCCATGCGCAAAACTATACCAATCCTCAGATTGGCGCGGTTGCAGGCAGAGTGTTCGATCGCCTAAAGCTAGCTGATGCAATACCCGGACTGCAAATTGAGTACCTGCCGCCTGAAGCCATGGATGCCGGAATTGCTTGGTATCACATTGATCTGGTTCATACCGTCAAACCCCAACAGGTGATTACGGCAAGGGGCTGCAATATGTCCTTTCGGCGATCGCTTTTCTATGACCATGGCATCTGGTTTGACGAGCGCTTCAAAGGCAGCGCCGTGCGAGAAGAATCTGATTTTTGTCTGCACATTCGCCAGACGGGGTTAAAAATCTGGTACGACCCAGCTGCGCATCTGGTGCATTTGGGCGAGGAAACGGGGGGATGTCACGATGTCAGCACGCGATCGCTGCAATACCAGATCACTTTTTACCACAACCATTTTCTGATGGCGCTGAAAAACCTGACGCTCTGGCAAGGGCTACGTTTGGCTGCCAAGCTGTTTGACTGCCATGTATTGGGACATCCGCCCTGCTACAAAAGCGGCTCTCCGCTCAAAATCATCACGCGCGGTCTGTTTTACGCTGTGGGTTTTGGCAGCGCAGTGGGAACGCTAATCAAGTCCCTCAGCCATAACGGACAGGTCTATAGCCAGGGCGATCGCGCCTTGAAAAATAGTTAAAACCCTGTTCCCACTCCCTGCTCCCCCTATCTCCCCATTCTCTATGGCATCCCTGAGCCACCCTACTCAACCGATCGCCTCCCTATTCACTCCGTCACCGCTGCGAATTCTGGTAGTCAGCCACACCTACATTGTCGATCTCAACTGCGAGAAGCTGAGGGCAATGACACAAGAACCCGGTGTCGAAGTGACGGTGGTTGTGCCCCGGCAATGGCGACCGGGCGGAGTGCAAAATCACGTTGTCAAACCTCGACCCTGGCAGGACGGCAATTTTCGAGTGGTGCCTGTGGCTAACTTCAGTCAAAACAATCAGGGGCTACTGTGTTTTGGAGCAGGAATTGTGACGCTGCTGCAAGAATTTCGTCCTCACATCATCCAGGTAGAGCAAGGCTCAAAGTCGATCGCCTATGCCCAACTCATTACCCTCAATCGCATACTGGGACTCGGCGCCAAAAATCTGTTCTTTACCTGGTGGAATTTGCCCTACACCCTTAGGTTCCCGGTTTCAGCATTGGAGGCCTACAACCTGCACCATACCGACGGGGCGATCGTCGGCAATCAGGATGGCGTAGAGGTTTTGCGCCAGCGCGGCTATGCAGGCGCGGCTCAGGTGATACCGCAGTTAGGAATCGATGAAACCCGGTTTTGTCCGCAGCCGCAGCCGGAACTTGCCGCTGCTCTGGGCATTCAGCCCCACGAGTTTGTGGTGGGGTTTGTCGGGCGGTTTGTGCCTGAAAAGGGATTGCTGACCCTGTGTGATGCTTTAGCAGGGCTGGTGGACGGCAGACCTTGGAAATGGCTGCTGCTGGGGCGAGGTGAGCTGAAGACGGCTTTGATGGCAAAAGCTGGGGCGGCAGGAATAGGCGATCGCCTCATCTGGGTTGAGAGCGTCCCCCATGACGATGTGCCCCGCTACATTAACCTGATGAACGTGCTGGTGCTGCCCTCTGAAACCAGTGAACAGTTCACCACGCTAACTTCTAAAGGCTGGAAAGAGCAGTTTGGGCATGTGCTGATTGAAGCCATGGCGTGCCAGGTGCCCGTGATTGGCTCGGATTCTGGCGAAATTCCCTACGTGATTGACGAATCTGGACTGATCTTTCCTGAAGGCAATGTCGTTGCCCTGAGAGAAAGTCTGCTGTGGCTGATGCAGCAGCCGCAGGTGGCAACACTCTTCTCAAAGCAAGCCTACGATCGCGCTCTAACCTGCTACACCAATCGGGCTTTGGCTCAGCAGCAGCTTGGATTTTATCAACAGTTGCTCAGCGGGGAGAAGTCATGAGTCGATCGCTGCGGGTTTTACAAATTGTGCCGTCAATCTCGCTAGTCTACGGCGGTCCCAGCCAGATGGTATTGGGTTTTTCGCAGGGTTTAGCAGCACAGGGCGCAGAGGTGACGATTCTGACCACCGATGCCAACGGCGATGTGGATCAAGACCCGCTAGACGTGCCGCTAAACTGTGCGATCGCGCAAGATGGCTACCAAATTCGCTACTTCCGCTCTGCGCCCTTTCGCCGCTACAAGTTTTCTTTAGGGCTGCTCACCTGGCTGGCGCTCTATGCCCATGAGTTTGATATTGCCCATATTCACGCGCTGTTTTCTCCAGTTAGCTCGATAGCGGCGGCGATCGCCCGTTCTCAAAACTTGCCCTATGTCCTGCGTCCTTTAGGCACTCTCGATCCGGCAGATTTGCAGAAAAAGCGGCAGTTAAAGCGACTTTACGCGGCGCTCCTGGAACGCCACAATCTTGCCGGGGCGGCAGCGCTACATTTCACCAGCGATCAGGAAGCCAAAGTCTCCGAGCGGTTTGGGGTGGTGACGCGAGACTGGGTGATGCCTCTAGGCGTAACCGCTGGGGATGCAGTCAGCGCTGAGGCGATCGCTGCAACGCGACAAGAATACAGAGTTTCGAGCGATCGTCCCCTGGTTTTATTCATGTCTCGGATCGATCCCAAGAAGGGGCTGGATTTGCTGCTGCCCGCCCTCGAACAGCTCTATGCCGAAGGTCGCACATTTCATCTAGTGATAGCTGGAGCCAATCCGCAGGATGCTAGCTACGAGAATCAGATTCGCGCTCAGGTGCAGGCTTCGCCTCTAGCAAACTGCACCACCTTCACAGGATTTGTCTCTGGCGAGGCTAAATCCGCGCTGCTTCAGGCGGCTGACCTGTTTGTGCTGCCCTCCTACTATGAAAACTTTGGCGTTGCCGTTGCCGAAGCCATGGCAGCAGGGGTGCCTGTTGTGATCTCAGATCAGGTGCATATCTGGTCAGGCATTCAGCGATCGCACTCTGGCTGGGTTGTCCCCTGCGCCATCCCGGCGCTCACAGAAGCAATTCGTCTGGCGCTGCATCATCCCGGCGATCGCCGTCAGCGGGGAGCCAACGCTCAAGCTTATGCCAGACAGCACTTTAGCTGGGAAGCGATCGCCCAGCAGATGCTAGGAGCCTACGAGCAGGTTGTGCATTACCAGCCCTAGCTCATAACGCCTAAGGTCAACACCACAAGGATTTTATAATCCGAAATCGCACCCCTTAGGTTAGACTCAGCATCAAGTCTTTTTTTGCAGATGCTATGCGATCGCCTTCTGCTCGGCTGAGCTTCCAGACACTGCCGCTACGCTTCCTGTTGATGGTGCCCCTTATCCTGCAAATTATCTTGCAGCTAGGGTGGTTTGCAGAGCTGAAGCGTTATCCCTCGTACTGGCTGAGTTTGATATCACTGGCGATCGCTGCTCTTGTCGGTTCCCTGACTGTCCTTAGAGTTTCAGGGCTTGCCCTGCATCGGGTAGAAGAGGCTACTCAGGCTGCTTTTGAAAACAGTATGTTTGAAAATGCGCTAGATGGTATGTTTCAAACCAGTTTGGAAGGCAACTATCTCAGGGTCAATTCTGCCTTAGCCAAGATGTATGGCTACAGCTCCCCAGAAGCGCTGATTGCAGACCAGCCCAACGCGGCCAATCATCTCTATACTGAGGGCGATCGCCGTAGCGAATTTGTGACTTTGATGCAGCAGCAGGGTGCAGTCTCTAACTTTGAATCTCAGATTTATCGACAGAATGGCGACATCCTCTGGATTTCAGAAACGGCGTGGGTTGTGCGAGATCAGGTGGGGCAACCTGTCTACTTTGAAGGCACTGTTAAAGACATTACCGCAGCAAAATACATTGAAGCCGATCGCCAGCGCATCGAGCAAGAGCGGCAGCAGGTTGAAGCCGAGCTAAGCGCCCAGCAGGCTTTCTTACGCAAAGTCATTGATGCGGTGCCCAGCGCCATCTTTGTCAAAGATCAGCAGGGTAAATTTTTGGTGGTTAACCAGGCGGGCGCGGCAATGTACGGCAATACCGTCGAAGAAACCTTGGGTCTGCGGGATGTAGACTTTAATCCTCACCACGAAGAGATAAAAGATTTTTTGGACAGCAACCAGCAGGTGATGGCGACGCGCCAGCCGCTCAGCTTTTCGGCTCAGCCCATGACCAATGCCAAAGGAGAAGTGCATTGGTATAAAACGGTGATCAGCCCTTTCATTGATGACAACGAGCAGGTGCAGGGCATTATTGGCTCTGCGACCAACGTGACTGAACTGAAGCAGGTTGAAGAGGCGCTGCGACTGAGTGAAGCCAAAAATCGCGCTATGCTATCAGCGATTCCAGATGTCATGGGGCACCTTCGAGGGGATGGCACTCACATCAGCTATGTGATATCCAAACACAGCACCCACGATCTGCTGCCCTCCGGCTATAACGTTGTGGGTAAGAGCATTTTTGAAACGCTGCCGTTGGATCTGGCACAGCAGCGCATGGAGGCGATTCAACGAACGCTGGAAACTGGGGAGCTTCAATCCTATGAACAGATTGTCCAGATGGGCGATCGCTTGCAATACGAAGAGGTGCGAATTGTCGTTAGCGGTGACGATGAAGTGCTGGTGATCATTCGAGACATCAGCGATCGTAAACAGGCTGAACTCGCCCTGCAAGCTAGCGAAGCCAAAAATCGCGCCATTCTGTCCGCTGTTCCCGATCTGATGATGCGAGTCAGCGCTGAAGGTTACTACCTGGACTACGTCAGATCCGATCAGATTACGGATTTGATGCCTACTGACTACACGCCTTTGGGTAGGAGCATTTTTGAGGTGATGCCCCCTGACGCAGCCCAGCAGCGACTGCACTATATTCAGCAGACTCTAGCAACGGGCATGCCTCAAGTCTATGAACAGGAAATCCATGTGGGCGATCGGCTGCAATACGAAGAAGTGCGGATCGTGGTCAGCGGCGAGAACGAAGTGCTGGTGATGGTGCGAGATGTGAGCGATCGCAAACGAGCCGAACGGGCGCTGGTGCAAAAAAATCACGAGCTAGCAGAAGCCTTGCAGCAGCTGCAATCCGCTCAGCAAGGGCTAATTCAGGCGGAGAAACTGGCGGCTCTGGGGCAACTCGTGGCGGGCATTGCCCACGAAATTAATACGCCGCTAGGAGCCATTCGCGCCGCTAGCAGCAACACCGCCAAAGCCCTAGAAGAATCGCTGCAACAGTTGCCCAAGCTTTTCCAAGTGCTTTCAGCCGATCAGCAAGCTCGCTTTTTTGCGCTGGTCGATCGGATCTTGCACAGCAATATCCAGGCAACGGCTCGTGAAAAGCGCCAATGGAAGCGATCGCTCACCGAGCAGTTAGAAGGTCACGGCATTGCCGATGCCCGCACCGTTGCCGATACGCTAGTGGATGTTGGCATTTATGACCAGACTGAGCCATTCTTGCCGCTGCTCCAAGATGCAAACGCCGATTTTATTCTTCAGCTTGCCTACAATCTGGCTCGGTTGCAGGGCAATAGCCAAAACATCACCATTGCCGTCGAACGCGCCGCCAAAGTCGTGTTTGCGCTGAAGAACTATGCTCGCTACGATCACAGCGGACAAAAAACGCTAGCCCAACTCACAGACGGACTGGAAACGATCCTGACGCTCTACCAAAACCCAATTAAGCAAGGCATCGAAGTGACGCGTTGCTATGACGCTCTACCGCCCATGCTCTGCTATCCTGACGAGCTAAATCAGGTCTGGACAAATCTGATCCACAATGCTATTCAGGCAATGGAGGGCAAGGGTCAGCTGACTATTGGCACAAGGCAAGCCCTTCAGGCGGGAAGAAACTTCGCGATCGTCACGATTGCCGACACGGGCTGCGGCATTCCGCCAGAGGTGCTGCCCCGAATTTTTGAGCCGTTCTTCACCACCAAGCTAGCGGGAGAAGGCAATGGGCTAGGGCTGGATATTAGCCGTAAAATCATCGATCGCCACTCAGGACACATCGCGATCGAGAGCCAGCCTGGATGCACAGTCTTTGAAGTCTGGCTACCTATCGAGTGAATGTCATCGAGCAAATGTCATAGAGTAACTCCTGGGAGAATATGCTGGTTTAAGTGATGGCAGAGCAGCTTTAAATTAATGGTAGAGAAGCCGACTAAAGCGATATTGTTTGTAGATGACGAAGGAGTGATCCTGGAAACGCTGAAGGAGCAGCTTAAGCGATTATTTGGGCATCAGTATATTTATGAAGCCGCAAGCAGCGCTGACGAAGCCTGGGAAGTTTTAGAAGATTTATTGACGGAGAACGTCGAGGTTTTAATTTTAGTTTCAGATTGGCTGATGCCCGGTACCAAGGGAGACGAATTTCTGATTCAAATTCATCAAAAATATCCCCATATCGTCAAAGTGATGCTGACCGGACAGGCAGATGAAGTGGCGATCGCCCGTGCCTACGAACAGGCAAACCTCCATCGCTGCCTCAGTAAACCCTGGTCTGAGGAGGATCTAGCCGATGCGATTTTGTCCGGGCTTGAGCAAGGTGGATTGCGCCAAAAGTAACCATGCCTCAATTTGCAATTCTCTGTATCGACGATGAAAACATAGTGCTAGAAAGCCTGAAGGAGCAGCTCAAGCGTCCTTTTGGCAAAAATTATTACATTGAAGTGGCTCAGAGCAGCGAAGATGCCCTAGACATTCTGGAAGAATTGCAGCTAGAAGAGGTCGAAGTAGCGCTGATTATTTCCGACCAGATTATGCCAGGAATGAAGGGCGATGAGCTGCTGATCCAGGTTCACAGCCGCTTTCCTCAGATTCTTAAGGTGCTGTTGACCGGACAAGCCAGCGCCGAAGCTGTGGGCAATGCCGTCAACCATGCCAACCTGTATCGATATATTGCCAAACCCTGGGACGAGGCAGACCTGATCTTGACGGTGACAGAGGCTCTGCGCCGCCATCGTCAGGATCAGCAGTTGGCACAGCAAAATCAACAGCTTCAGCAGATTAACCACGAGCTGGAGCAGCTCAACTCATCTTTAGAGCAGAAAGTGAGCGATCGCACCGCAGAGCTAGTCACCGCCAAAGATGCTGCTGAGGTAGCAAACCGGGCAAAGAGCGCCTTTCTTGCCAACATGAGCCACGAGCTACGGACGCCGCTGAATGGCATTCTGGGCTATACCCAAATTCTCCTGCGCGATCGCACCCTGACGACCAAGCAAAAAGCCGGAATCCAAGTCATTCAACAAAGCGGATCGCACCTGCTAACGCTGATTAACGACATTCTCGATATCGCCAAAATTGAGGCGGAAAAGCTAGAGCTAGTCACACAAGATTTCTATCTCCCTGCCTGCCTAGAAAGCGCGATCGATCTATGCCACATCAAGGCTGAGCAGAAAGACGTAGCGTTAGTTTATCAGGCTGAAGGGTTGCCCCAAATAGTCCATGGCGACGACAAGCGGCTCCGGCAAGTTTTGCTGAATCTATTGAGCAATGCCATTAAATTTACGCAGCAGGGCACAGTGACGCTGAAGGTGACAAGCAGGAGGCAGGAGGCAGGAGCCGGGAGGCAGGAGGCAGGAGCCGGGAGCCGGGAGCCAGCTTATTTAGTCTGCTTTCAGATTGAAGATACGGGCGCGGGAATTGCCTCAGACGATTTAGAAGATATCTTTTTGCCGTTTGAGCGGGTGGGCGATCGGCATCAGCACATTGAAGGCACAGGGCTGGGGCTAACCATTACCCGCAAGCTTGTAGAGCTAATGGGTGGAGCGTTACAGGTCAAAAGCCAGCTTGGAAAAGGCAGTCAATTTTGGTTTGAGCTAGCGTTACCAGGGGCGATCGGGACCCTCTTGCCCTCGTTACACTCTCTGGCAACTATCCAAGGCTATGAAGGCGCAAGGCGCAAAATTTTGGTGGCGGACGATCGCCCAGACAATCGAGCGGTAATTATTGATTTGTTGCAGCCGCTAGGATTTCATCTGATTGAGGTCAACAATGGACAAGAGGGGCTAGCCTGTGCCTTACAGCAGTGTCCTGATGCTATCATTGCGGACTTGGTGATGCCTGGAATGGATGGGTTTGAATTGACTCGTCAGTTGCGTCAGATTCCAGAATTTCGGGAAATTCCAATCATTGCTTCTTCTGCTAGCGTGTTTGAATTTAATCGCAAAGCGAGTCAGGATGCAGGATTTAGTGACTTTTTACCCAAACCTATTCAAATAGAAGATTTGTTGAAGATTTTGCAGCATTATTTAAGCCTAGAGTGGATTTGCGAGAATGAACCAGATTCACCGCCTCCGCTCTATTTAACAAAAGAGCTGATTATGCCCCCTCGGTCAGAGCTAGAGATTTTGTATGAGGCGGCGCAAATTGGGCATATTGAGAGAGTTATTCAAGAAGCGGAGCGCTTAGAAACCTTAGATCTCTGTTATGAAGCCTTTGCTGACCGGGTAAAGCAATTTGCTGAACAGTTCGATGATGTGGCGATCGTTAAATTGATTGAGACTCAGACTGATCGAGTCCCAGACTGATTGAGACTCAGGCTGATTGAGACTCAGGCTGATTGAGACTCAGGCTGATCGAGCGCCAGATTGTGCCAACTGCGTCAAGCTCCTCAAGTTCGCTTCTTCCGCCAATTGTGTGCGACCCATGAATCTAGCCTCAAGACCCCGAATTTTGATTGTCGATGACCTCCCCACCAACATTAAAGTCCTGTCGGACTTGTTGCTCGACTATGGGTTTGAGGTGCTGATTGCCAAGGATGGTGAGAATGCCCTGCAAAAATTGCAGCGGGTGGTGCCTGATTTAATTTTGCTGGATGTGCTGATGCCTGGCTTAGACGGGTTTGAAACCTGCCGATTGCTGAAAGGCTCGCCGATGACGCAAAATATTCCCGTAATTTTTATGACGGCGCTCTCCGATCCGGTAGACAAAATTAAGGGCTTGATGCTAGGAGCCGTGGATTACGTCACCAAGCCGTTGCAACATGAAGAAGTGATTGCCCGTGTCAATGTCCATCTGAAGCTTCGCATTCTTACCCGGCAGCTAGAAGAACAAAATGCCTTGCTGCAAGAGGAAGTGCGATCGCGCAAACTTGCAGAGACTGCCCTACGCAGTTCGGAGGAAAAGTTTTCCAAAGCCTTCCGCTCTAATCCAGGGCCAATGATCATTACCACCCTGGCTGATAGGCGATTTTTGGAGGCAAACCAAAACTTTTGCAGCATCACCCACTATGCTCAGGAAGAAATTCACGGCAAAACGGTCAGCGAACTCAACCTATGGGTAGATCCAGAGGCGGGCGATCGCTTTTTTCAAACCCTGCAAACAGAAGGTGTTGTCCACAAGCAAGAGCTAGAAATTCGCACCCAGCCCGGAGAAATTCGTACGCTTCAAGTGTCTGCTGAAGTTATTCAGGTGAACGACACACCCTGCGCTTTAGCAATGACCTATGACATCACCCACTGTAAGCAGGCGGCGGCTGCCCTGCAAGAAAAGGAGCAGTTTCTTCGCAGCATCTATGAAGGGATAGGCATTTCCATTTTTATCGTGGATGTGTCGGAAAGCGGCGAATTTCGCAACGCAGGAGTTAACGCCCGACATGAGGAAGTAACGGGTTACGGCAGCCATGATTTTTTGGGTAAGTCCTACGAAGATCTATTTCCGGCAGACATTGTTGCCGCTTGGTATCAAAATTACCGAGCCTGCATTGCAGCGGGCAAAACCATTCTCTACGAAGAGTTTGTGCCGTTTCAAGGGATTGATCACTGGTGGCTGACCACACTTACCCCCCTACGTAACTCCCAGGGGCGAATTCATCAGCTTGTGGGCACTTGTTTAGAGATTACCGATCGCAAAAAGGCGGAGGCAGCCCTACGCAAAAGTCAGTCAGACCTGGCTACTGCTCAGCGAGTTGCCCATATTGGCAGCTGGGAATACGACTTCATCGCAGGCAAAATCACCTGGTCAGAAGAGAAGTTCCGTATTTTTGGGCGCAATCCCAGTTTGTCAGAACCTAGCGTCGAAGAACTATTGATGTATTACCATCCAGACGATCGTTTGCGGGTGAAAGAGCAAATCGATCGGGCGATCGAAAGGGGTGAGATGCTGGAGTTTGAAGCTCGGATCTGCCGTCCAGATGGCGAAATTCGGTATACAAGGGTTAAGGGAGAAGCTATTCGGAGTGAAGCTGGACAGGTTGTAGGGCTATTTGGCGTAGTGCTGGATATCACCGATCGCCAGCAGGCTGAAGCAGCACTCCGTCAGAGCGAAGCGCGCTACCGAGCGATCGTCCAAGATCAGACTGAGCTGATTATGCGCCTGCAAAAAGATGGCACCATTACGTTTGTTAACGACGCATTCTGCCGCTATTTTCAGCTCACACCTGAAGCGATCGTGGGCACCCGGTTTCATCCTGAAGTGTCAGAAGACGATCGCGCCAGAATTGCCGCTCAGCTCCATTCCCTAACGGCAGAATGCCCGGTGAAAACGATCGATCACCCGGTGATTGTGGACGGTCAGGTGCGCTGGACGCAGTGGATTAACCGCTGGATTGGCGATGACCAGGGCAATTTTTTGGAATTTCAGAGCGTGGGAAGGGATATTAGCGATCGCAAGCAAATGGAGGCGGAACTGCAAAACGCCAGGGATGTGGCGGATGCTGCAAACCTTGCCAAAAGCACTTTTTTAGCCAACATGAGTCATGAGCTGCGTACGCCGCTCCATGCCATTCTGGGTTTTACAGAGCTATTGGCTCTAGAAGAAAACCTGTCTGAATTTCAGACGGACAGCCTCAAAATTATCAACAACAGCGGCGAACATCTGCTGGAGTTAATCAATGACGTGTTGGAGGTCTCCAAAATTGAGGCGGGTAAGGCAGTCGTCAGCCTAAGCATGGTTGACCTACGAGGTCTCTTCAAAAATCTGGAGGATATGCTTCAGCTCAGAGCTGTGGCAAAAGGTCTAGAGCTGCTGTTTCAGCTAGCAGACGACTTGCCGCATTATGTCCAAACCGATGAGGGCAAACTCCGGCAAATTTTGCTCAATCTACTGGGAAATGCCATAAAGTTTACGCCGTCGGGTCGCGTAACGCTGCGGGCTGAAGTCAGGGCGATCGTCCCTCCTCGCCTCGATTCCGCTCTATCCCATCAGCTGATCTTTGAAGTTGAAGATACCGGATTAGGCATTGCCGACGACGAACTGAATACCTTATTTGATGCCTTTACCCAGACTGAGGCAGGTCGTCAATCTCAGAAAGGGACAGGTCTGGGGTTATTTATTAGCCGTCAGCTTGTGCGGCTTTTGCAGGGCGACATTGCGGTTGAGAGCAGGGTTGGACAGGGAACTTGCTTCAAGTGCAATATTGCTGTGGGTTTGCCCAGCGCCCAGGCAGATGCTCCAGATCAGCCGATGCGTCGGGCGATCGGGTTACAGCCCAACCATCCCAGCCTACGAATTCTAGTGGCAGAAGACACGCTAGCCAATCAGCTCTTGTTTGTTCAGTTGCTCTCTAATATCGGCTTTGAAGTGCGAACCGCAGAAGACGGACGGGAAGCGATCGCCCTTTGGAACAACTGGAACCCTCACCTGATTTTAATGGACATGCGGATGCCCAATATGGACGGCTACGAGGCAACCCGGCAGATCAAAGCTACTGCAAGGGGCTGGAAAACGGTGATTATCGCTGTTACGGCTAGCGTTTTAGAGGAGGAACGCACCGATATTCTTGCGGCGGGCTGTGATGATTTACTGTGCAAGCCCTTCAAAGAGCAGATGCTATTGCAGAAGTTAGCTGAATATCTAGATGTGCATTACGTCTATGCCGAATAGCACATGCCGGATAGCACAAACTGATCTATCCATAGCTGTCGCCAGCTTGCTTATATCAATTTATAGCGCTACGAGAACGAGTTAGGACATTATTGTAGAGGTAGAGAAGCGTT
>NZ_JCACIN010000049.1:0-50973 GCF_059504425.1 Drouetiella sp. | reverse complement strand
GCGGAGCGCGGCTCTCAAAAAATAACTCATTGGATCTAAGCGCGTAGCGCTATATCTAGAGAGAGGTTCAGAACGATGGAGCAACAAGCTATTCAGCCGATCCTGGAAACCCTATGGTGGGTGATTCCAGACAAGCTAGCGGGAGTGCGCAAGCCGACGGCAGAGGAATTGGCTGAGCTACAGGCTGCGGGAGTGGGGGCGATCGTCTCCGTGCTGGATGATTCCTCTAATCTGGATTTGTATCAGCAGATCCAAATTCCTTACCGCTGGCTGCCGACTAAAGGGGGTACGCCTCCCAGTCAAAAGCAAGTTCAGGAGCTACAGAATTTTGTGGATAGCCAAAATCTTTTGGGTCACGCGGTGGCGGTTCACTGTACTAACGGCAAGCGCCGAACCGGAACTCTCTTAGCGGCATACTTGATTGCTGGCGGTTTGTCTTACCCAGATGCGATGCAGATGATCCATCGCGCTAATTCTGACCTCGATCTTCGAGAGACTCAAATCTTATTCTTGCAAACCTTGGCAGGAGTCAGATGAAAACCATCCTCTTCCTTTGTACGGGCAATTACTACCGCAGTCGATTTTCCGAGCATTGGTTCAACCACCTGGCAACCCAGCAGAATTTAGACTGGCGCGCCACATCTCGCGGATTAGGGCTGCACCGCGAGAACAATAATGTGGGAGCAGTTTCGCCAGACGTGATTGCCGTTCTGAAGGAGCGCGGTGTGCAGGTGCCAGATAGCCTAAGAAATCCTACGCAAGTTACCGACACAGACTTAAGGGCAGCCGATCACATCATCGCTGTGGATGAGCCGGAACACCGACCGTTGGTAATTGCTCAATTTCCTGAATGGGTCGATACGGTGGAATATTGGCGGGTGCGCGATTTGGATGAAACCACTACAGAGTCTCCCTTAATTCAGCTTGAACGGAACATTCAGAAACTCGTCGAACTGCTGAAACTGCCTGATCCGCAGCCCCAAAAAGCGATCGAATGAAAAGCCGGAGGTGTAGATTAAGATAAAGCCCCAAGCCCCAAGCGCCAAAACTTTCATTTCTCGATCGCTTTCTCACCCTGTGGATTTTTCTGTTCTATAACTAGACTTGAGACAGTTCTCCTATTTGAAAAAGTAACAATACAACAAGAGTACGATGAGAGCTATTTTCTTAAATTTTTTAATTCTCTCACTGTCTAGTTTAGCGACATTTCAGATGAACTTCTATACTGTGGCGACCGCATCCCCTGATCCTGTTACTCAACAGACAAATTTAGAAGAACAGGCGAGAGGTTATGAGCTTATCTTGCAGCAAGAACCCAATAATCAGACTGCACTTGCGGGACTGCTAAACATTCGTCTTCGACAAGGTAGGTTTGAGGCAACAATTACTCCGTTAGAAAAACTGGTTGAATTAAACCCTAATAGAGTCGAGTACGGAATTCTTCTAGCACAGATGAGGCAACAGTTTGGCAACGTTGAGGGATCTGTGCAAGCCTATCGCGATGTCTTGGCAATTCGACCACTAGAAATTAGAGCCCTCAGTGGATTAATTTATCTTATGGTGCAGCAAAACCGTTCAGGAGAAGCCATTAGCCTTTTACAAGACACATTACAGAATGCTGGAACCCTTGATACCCAGAATACTGGAACCCTTAATACCTGCCAGTCTAGAACAGATATCATTGCAGTTCAAATGTTATTAGGATCAATTCATGCTAAACAGGGGCAATTCAATGAGGCGATCGCTGTCTACAACCAGGTAATTGAGAGCGATCGCCAAGATTTCCGTCCAGTTCTAGGCAAGGCATTAGTCTTACAACAGCAGGAACGTATTAAGGAAGCTAAGGCTCTGTTCGCCGTTGCTGCGTCCCTTGCTCCTGAACAGTTTAGAGATCAAATTAACCAACTGTCTAGATGAAATGTCTCAGTTATGATGAATTCGCTTTAGCAAGAACGCTAAAAGTTGATGTATGACTAGATTGGATCACCCGCCCAGAATTTTGTTTTTGTACGGCTCTCTCCGGGATCGCTCCTACAGCCGACTAGCTGCCGAAGAAGCGGCTCGGATTATTCAAGAATTTGGGGCAGAGGTGCGGTTTTTTGACCCGCGTGAGTTGCCTCTCTATGGCAGCGTGCCCGACACCCATCCCAAAGTGCAGGAATTGCGAGAGTTAAGCCTCTGGTCTGAAGGGCAGGTCTGGTCTAGCCCAGAGATGCATGGCACGATCACAGGCATCCTGAAAAATCAGATTGACTGGATTCCCCTCAGCATCGGTGCCGTCCGACCCACTCAGGGTAGAACCTTGGCGGTCATGCAGGTGAGCGGCGGATCGCAATCGTTCAACGCCGTCAACACGATGCGCTTGCTGGGGCGCTGGATGCGGATGTTCACCATTCCCAATCAGTCCTCGATCGCCAAGGCATACCAGGAGTTCAACGACGACGGCACAATGAAAGACTCGCCCTACCGCGATCGCGTGATTGACGTGATGGAAGAACTCTACAAGTTCACGCTGCTCCTGCGGGACAAGGTGGATTATTTGACCGATCGGCACAGCGAACGCAAGGCAAAGCTTGAGCGCAAGGAAGAGAGCGATCGTCCAAGTCTGCACCCGAAGCTTTGAGGTTCTTAAGGCTCCAGTTTTTCAAATACTTTCAAATACTAATCAAATCGTTAGGTGATTTGATTCCAGAGATAGTAGGCTGGACTTGAACTCTGGTGTGTAGGCGATGACCACAGGATTGGTCTTGATTGTAGCGGTGCTAATACTGGGAGGGGTGATTGCCACGGTAGGCGATCGCTTGGGTACGAAGGTGGGCAAAGCGCGGCTGACGCTGTTTAATCTACGCCCTCGCAAAACTGCAACCTTAATTACTATTCTTACGGGCGGAATTATTTCAGCATCGACGCTAGGGATTTTGTTTGCAGTCAGTGACCAGCTCAGGACAGGAGTCTTTGAGCTAGAAAGAATTCAGGATGATCTGAAATCGGCTCGTGACGAGTTGACCCAAGCCAAAACGGAGCAGAATAAAACCGAGCAGCGGCTTCAGAATGCTCGCCGTCAGCAGTCTACGGCTCAGCGACGACTAGAGCGAATCAATCAATCGCTTCAGGCCGCGATCGACAAACAGGCTCGTACCGAAGAGCAGCTCAGCACCACGCAATCCCAGCTTCAGCAGATTCAGTCCAACTTTCAGCAGGCGCAAACCTTGCTGGGTTCTGTTTCACAGCAGGCTTCCGCTCTAAGAAGCGAAATTCAGCAGCTCCAGACCGATCGCCAAGATCTAGTCCGCCAGCGAGATGAGGTGAGGACGCAAATTGCCCAACGCGATCAGGACATTGCCCAACGCGATCGCGCCATTGCCGAACGAGAGGCAAAGCTGCGGCAGCTTGAAGTGCAGCGGAGTTCTCTGACGCAAGAAATTGATATCCTCGATCGCCAATACCAGTCGCTAGAGCAAGAATATCAAGACCTGCGGCAAGGCAACGTTGCCATTCTTCGCAACCAGACGCTAGCGGCTGGAGCTGTGCGGGTCAGCGATCCCACTGCGGCACAGCAGGTGATCAATCAGCTTTTGCAGACGGCCAATCTCCGGGCAGCTCAGCGCCTCCGCCCCGACACGACTGATGTTGCCGAGCAAATCATTCAAATCACCAATGCCGAAGCTACCCGAATCATCGATCAGATTCAAGACGGCAAGGTTTACGTGATTCGCGTCTTGTCAGATGGTAATTATGTGGTGGGCGAACCCTGCGTGTTGGCAGGGGAAGACTGCGTTCAGGTGAATGTGAGCGCCATTCCCAATCAGCTTGTTTACCGTCAGGGCGAAGTGGTTGCCTCTACAACGGTTGATCCTAAAACCATGCCCGAAGACGAACTCAAGATGCGAATTAATCAAATGATTACTGCCGCTCAATTTCGGGCGCGACAAGCCGGAATTGTGCCTGAAACCATCCAAATTGCCAACCGCGATCGCCTCTACAGCTTTCTGGAGCAGCTTAAGAAAGTTGAGCAGCCTATAGAAGTTCAGGCGATCGCGGCTGAAGAAGCCTATACGGCGGGTATTCGGCTTGATCTACAGGCAGTACAAGCTGGGCAGATCCTATTTGGAACGCAGTAGGGGCAGAGTCAGAAGCTAGCATTCGGGAGAGTCAGAAGCTAGGAGAGGCGGCAAACCCCCCTGTTCCTTACGGTTCGCCCCCATTCCGTCGATCGCCAAAATCCTTAAACTAAGAGCATTAGAGCAATTTTAGAAGCAATTTGGATTCACTTAGCTTTGAGGCTGCCAAAACCCTGAGCTTTTGGGGTCTTCAATCCAAAGTCCAAATTCTAAACTCTAAAATTTCCAAACCGTCCAAATTCTTGTTCGGTAAACACCCCTTCATCAGATGGATAAAGGTACACAGTATATAAGTAGTGCGGATATAGGGCGTGGCGATCGTCGCGCATTCAGGCTCTCATTTATCATGTGCCGACCATCCTTAAGGGCGCGGTTATCAGTCAGCAGTTAGTCAGCATAGAGCTACGTTAGAACCGGAGTAATCGATTTATGGCAAAGGTTGTTGGAATAGACTTAGGGACGACAAACTCGTGCGTTGCAGTTATGGAGGGAGGAAAGCCCACCGTTATCGCCAACGCCGAAGGGTTTCGCACGACGCCTTCTGTAGTGGCATATGCTAAGAATGGCGATCGCCTGGTGGGGCAAATTGCCAAGCGTCAAGCCGTGATGAACACGGATAATACCTTTTACTCCGTGAAGCGGTTTATTGGTCGTCGCTTTGACGAAATTACAAATGAGGCGACTGAGGTTGCCTACAAAGTGCTGAACGTGGGCGGCAATGTCAAGATTGACTGCCCAGCTCAAAGCAAGCAGTTTTCGCCCGAAGAAATCTCGGCTCAGGTGTTGCGGAAGCTCAAGGAAGATGCCAGCAAGTACCTGGGTGAAGATGTGACTCAGGCAGTCATCACCGTTCCAGCGTACTTCAACGACTCTCAGCGTCAGGCGACCAAGGACGCAGGTAAGATTGCCGGATTAGAAGTCCTGCGGATTATCAACGAGCCGACGGCTGCCTCTCTGGCATACGGTCTAGACAAGAAGAGCAACGAAACCGTTCTTGTGTTTGACTTAGGCGGCGGTACGTTTGACGTATCGATTCTGGAAGTGGGCGACGGCGTGTTTGAAGTGTTGTCTACCTCTGGTGACACGCACCTAGGTGGTGACGACTTCGACAAGAAGATCGTAGACTTCCTGGCTGAAGGCTTCCGGAGCGCCGAAGGCATTGACCTCCGCAAAGACAAACAGGCATTGCAGCGGCTGACCGAAGCGGCAGAAAAAGCCAAGATTGAGCTGTCTAGCGTGACTCAAGCTGAGATCAACCTGCCCTTTATCACCGCAACGCAGGATGGCCCCAAGCACTTGGACACCACCTTGACTAGGGCGAAGTTTGAAGAGCTGTGTTCCGACTTGATCGATCGCTGCCGCATTCCCGTCGAAAACTCGATGCGTGATGCCAAGAAAGACAAGAGCAACATTGACGAAGTGGTTCTCGTGGGCGGTTCGACCCGGATTCCGGCTGTGCAGGAGCTAGTGAAGCGCATCCTGGGCAGAGATCCCAACCAGACCGTGAACCCTGACGAAGTGGTTGCAGTCGGTGCGGCAATTCAGGCAGGCGTACTGTCTGGCGAAGTCAAAGATATTTTGCTGCTTGACGTGACCCCGCTCTCTTTGGGCGTGGAAACCTTGGGTGGCGTGATGACCAAAATCATTCCTCGCAACACGACCGTTCCTGCCAAAAAGTCGGAAGTCTTCTCGACGGCGGCTGATGGTCAGAGCAATGTAGAGATTCACGTGCTGCAAGGCGAACGTGAAATGTCTAATGACAACAAGAGCTTGGGAACCTTCCGTCTGGACGGTATTCCTCCCGCTCCTCGTGGCGTGCCTCAGATCGAAGTCATCTTTGACATCGACGCAAACGGCATCTTGAACGTTCGGGCAAAGGACAAGGGCACAGGCAAAGAGCAGTCCATCAGCATCACGGGAGCTTCTACGCTGCCTTCCGATGAAGTTGAAAGAATGGTGCGCGATGCTGAAAACAATGCCTCGACGGACAAAGAGCGCCGCGAACGCATCGACATGAAGAACCAGGCTGATTCTTTGGCTTACCAAGCCGAGAAGCAGATGGCTGACCTAGGCGACAAGGTTCCTGCCGAGGAGAAAGCCAAGGTTGACGAGCTAGTAAAAAATCTGCGCGATGCCGTCACGGTAGAAGACTTTGACAAGATCAAGTCTTTGACCACCGAGCTTCAGCAGGTCTTGTACACGATCGGCAGCAGCCTCTATCAAGGTGCCCCTGGCGAAGGCATGGGCAACCCTGAAGGTGGCGTACCTCCTACAGGTGGCGAAGATGACGTGATTGATGCTGAGTTCTCTGAAGATAAGTAATCTCAGGCGATCGCAGCTCACTAATTTATGGCGTGTAGAGTGCGTCATAATTCAATAAGAAGAAGGCTTTCTAGGGTACTGCTCTGGAAAGCCTTTTTTATTGCTCTCAATGATTTGGGAAAATGATTTGGGAAAACAAGAAGTAATAACTTACCCAGCATAGGGGCGATCGCCCTCAGTGATTTCCATCGCCCCTTACAGCCTAGAGCGCCTCGAAACTGCCACCCTCAAACTCACAGAACCCAAGCCCAAACTCAAAGCCGACCACGCCCAAGGCATCATTTATCTAGACGACAACACTCAGCTCCGAGGCATCCTTGCGATCGCCTGGGACTACAAGCTCGGCAACCGATCGGCATTGGAATGGATTCTCGACCAATACAAAGAGAAAAAGCCCAAAGATGGGACGATCGCCGCCAAATTTAACACCTATCGCTTTGCCGACTACAAAACTCAGGTGATAGATTTGCTGCAACGGGTCTGCACCGTCAGCGTCGAAACGATGCACATTATCAGGCAAATGCCCTAGCGCTCAAGAAAGCGATTGGTTCTGAGATAAATTGGGAGCGATCGCCCCTCCTCATATCGTCCTTGCTCAAATGAAGACAGCTCACCGGGTAACTTTGGGCTAGACTCAAACACAATCTCAAACTGAGCATCGGGCTGCATTTGTCGCATGATTCGCACATAATCTTCGGCATTGTTGCGGTTGCGGAAGCGTTCCATCATCAGGCGCTGGCAATTGGGCAGCAGACGATAGACCACCCAGGGACGGAGTTGGTCAGAATAGAGCATAATTTATTTGCACTAGATAAAATGAGACACGAAAGCGAGGGCAAGCTATTACTCCTGGAGGACTCTGGCTGCTTACCCCGTTCTTATTTTCTTATTCGTCATTATGACGAACTTACGATAAATCGTCAAGATGGCGAACTAATTTAGATGAACAGCAAGCGGGAGAGGCGACTTCAAGATAGTGAATCACCGATCGAACTTCTGAGAATTCAGCGCACAAAGCTGTCTCAGAACGAGTTTGCCATACATTGCGATATTCCACCCCGCACCTATCAGCGCTGGATTGCTGGCAAAACCGAAGCCAAACTCTCGCCTCGGCAGTGGAAGGCGTTAATGCAGATCTTGAACTTAACCGCCGATGAGATTCCTGATGATTTTGGGGCGATCGAGCAAGATCCGGCTTCCTAAAAATAAGGGCGATTTTTGAGCTTGCCTATTGCTCATTTCGCCTCATTAATTAGCCTCATTAATTACAATTGTGCCGTCATCCTCAATCAGCAGCGGCGTAACGGGAAAATCACTTTCAATCAAATTGCGCACAAAGCTGACACTTCGGAACGTGTCGTCAACATAGGGCACACCGTTGGCATCCAAGAGCACCGGAATCACCTTGCCCCCGACAAACTTGCCCTCATCATTCAAATCAGCCTGTAAAATCATCGAGTTGCCCAAAACGCCCTGACTAGACAGCGTTTGGTAGCCCACGAAGTTGCCCAGCGAATAGGCGATCAGCCTGCTCTTGTAAAGCTCAAGCGATCGCGGCACATGCGGCCCATGCCCTAGCACCAGACTGGCTCCCTGATCAATCATGGCATGGGCAAACTGGACAGAATTTCCCCGATCTTCGCCAAAAAACAGCTCTGAGCGATCGGGTGTATTCATGGCATCGCTGCCTTCGGCTCCCGCATGAACTGAAATCACGATAATCTGAGCTTGCTGCTTGGCTTGATCGACTAATGCCCTTGCCGTATCCAAATCCAGCATCCAGTTGTGATCTGGCAAATAGCTGAAGCCGATAAAGGCGATCGGCACACCCTTGACCGTGAGATAGGAGATTTTACCCTTCTGACCGATCGCCGTCATCCCCAACTGCTCAATATTGGCGATCGTGTCGGCAAAGCCCTGATCAGAAAAATCGAACGAGTGATTGTTTGCCACGCTGAGAACGTTGAAGCCTGCGTCCTTCAGCACATTGGCAAAAGCGGGCGGCGTACGGAAAGCAAAAGTCATCCCCTGGTTGATATCTTTTGCCGAGTAGGGATAATCTGTTAGCGTACTTTCAAAATTGCCGAACAAAATATCTGCCCCCGCGAAGTAGGGCTTAACGTCGTCAAATAGCCACTGTCCGCCGTCGGCCGGGAGGCGATCGCCCGGAAAATTGGTTCCTAGCACCATATCGCCGACTGCCTTGATCGAAATGATTGGCTTGGCTGAGCTAGAGGGCAACGCCGCCAGGGGCGAGGCAAGGCTGGGCTTAGGCGCTGGCAATTCAACATCAGCCGTTGGTGGAATCAACGCGACTCTTGCAGAATTTGCCTCAGCAGCTTGGCTAGAGCCTGGAGCCTGACGCTGGGAAAAAAAGCTTAAGCCTATTCCGGTCAAGAAGCTAACCAGAATCGTGGGCAGCAGGAGCAAGGCGATTTTGGGGTGAGGTGAGGAGGTGGGAGGGTGGGAGGGTAAGGGGGTAAGGGAAGGACGATCGCTCTTCAGCGTTTGGCTATGGGCAGCTCGATTTCTTTCATCTCCCAGCGCAAAGTTCTGCGTCCACACGGTTTGCTGTCCTTGCTGCCCAAAGACCCGTAGAGATTGAATTACAGGAGAATCTAGACCCAGCAGCGTCGCGTAAACGACCCGTGCCAACGGGCGATCGGGCAAACGGGATGATTGCAAAACCACCTGCAAATTGCCGCCTTGCAGCAGCGTTTCCACCTGAACTGTCTGATTCAGCAGCGCTCTCTGAATCAGTTGGGCGATCGCCTCTTCATTTCCCGTACGCGCCAACTCTATCTGCCGATCGCCCACAGCCCATTACTCCAAAAAAAGAATAAGTGACTTTAATCATAGATCTTTAGAGCGTTTCTGACAGAGATAAGCGGCATATGTAGCGTAGAAAATTGAAATTCCTCCACCTGTAGCGGAGGTTAGTTAAACGCCTAGCTTATCTAAGACCGATCGCGTAGAAACCACGTGACGATCGAGTCCTAGCTCCTTGGGCGACACCCCTAGCGCCAGTGCCACTAGCTGCGGCAGATGCAGCACAGGCAGACCCAACGCCTGCCCCACCACCTTCTCGACTTCAGGCTGACGCGAATCTAGATTGAGATGGCAGAGCGGGCAAGGGGTAACGATGCAGTCTGCCCCGGCAGCGATCGCCTCCTGGATATGTCCGCCTGCCATCTTAAAGGACTCCGTTGTGGCATAGCTCGACAGCGGCCAGCCACAGCACTGGGTTCGCCCCCGGTAGTAGACGGGCGTTGCGCCGATCGCCTCAAACACACGCTCCATCGACTGCGGATTGTAAGGATCGTCGTAGGGCAAATGATCCTGGGCGCGCAGCAGATAGCAGCCATAAAAAGCGGCGCATTTCAAACCTGCCAGCTTGCGCGTTACCCTTTCTTGCAGGGCTTCGATGCCAAAATCAGCTACGAGCGCCCACAGCAGGTGTTTGACTTCAGTGCTGCCCTGGTAGGGAGAGCAGCCTTCCTGCTTCAGCAAGCCGTTGACCTGAGCCAGATAAGCGGGATCGTCCTGCTGAGCTGCTTTAAGCCGCTCATCCACATGACCAATCACGCCCTGGCAGGTGCTGCAATGGGTCAGTAGCGGCAGATTTAGCGATTCTGCCAGGGCAATGTTTCGAGCATTAACTGTATCTTCAAGGAGCTGAGAATCTTCTTTGAAGGTGCCGGAGCCGCAGCAGGATGCTTTTTTTAGCTCGATCAGCTCAATACCCAGAGCCTGAGTGAGCGATCGCGTTGACATATACAGCTCCCGGCAGGCTCCTTGGGCGACGCAACCTGGGAAATAGGCGTACTTTAAAGTCATGAATCTTGTATCTTGTGTAGTCCTCTCTCCTCTATCATGCGGTCTTTATTCCCCGAATGTCTGTCTCGTCATACTCTCTTACAGCGCTTTGCGCTGGGTTAAGTGTCGGTTATTTTTTAGAAGCCGCGCGGAGCGCGGCTTCTATAGCAACCGCCAAGGCGGTTAGGACGGAGACATTTCCTAAGCAAACTGGCAACAGCTATAAAAAATAACCGTGGTTTAGGCAATTGAAAATTGCTGCATAGCATTACGTAATTGATTTAGGACGAGTTATTTTTTGAGAGCCGCGCGGAGCGCGGCTCTCAAAAAATAACTCATTGAGCCTAAGCGCGTAGCGCTATAAGAGTCGCGAGAGGAGTTTGAGGTAAATTTACTAATACGTTTACGTTTCCAAGCTGTTTGTCACCCAATGCTTTCCCAAATCTTTTATCTCGTTCGCTCTAGGGCAGATGGTCAATATCTGGTGGCACGCACCCAGCCCAATGCCGATGCACCTCCCAACCCTGGCTACCTACTGATGTTTAAAGAACATGCCGATGCCCTCAGCTATCTGAATACCCACGGCGGCGAGGTCGCCCATCGATTTTCGGTAGAGTCGCTTCCGGGCACTCAGCTCAAAGCCCTGATCAAGCGCTGGGGATTTATCGGCGTGGGCATGGTGCAAGATCCGCTGATTCCACAAATTGAGTTTCTGCTGCAAGATTGAGCGCCCCCTCATTTGAGATAAAATACTGAATCGCCCACCGACCCTCTTTTTACGACTCATGACACATTACCGCATTACCCTTCTTCCTGGCGATGGCATCGGACCCGAAATTATGGAGGTGACGGTAGCCGTGATGAAGCGCGTCGGGGAACACCTCGACCTGCAATTCAGCTTCAAGGAGGCGCTGATGGGCGGAGCGGCGATCGATGCTACAGGCAATCCTCTCCCTGATGAGACGCTGGAGATTTGCAAGGACAGCGACGCCGTTTTGCTAGCAGCGATCGGGGGCTACAAGTGGGATTCATTGCCCAACAACCTGCGTCCAGAGCGGGGTCTGCTAGATCTGCGGGCTGGGCTGGGACTCTTTGCTAACCTGCGTCCGGCAAAGATTTTGCCGCAGCTGATTGATGCCTCTACCCTGAAGCGCGAAGTTGTGGAAGGTGTCGATATTATGGTGGTGCGAGAGCTAACGGGCGGCATTTACTTTGGGCAGCCGAAGGGTATCTTTACGACCGAAACAGGCGAAAAACGCGGCGTAAACACCATGGTTTACTCCGAAAGCGAGATCGATCGCATTGGCAAGGTCGCCTTTGAAGCAGCCCGGAAACGCGGCAGCCGACTCTGCTCAGTAGACAAAGCCAACGTGCTGGAAGTCTCGCAACTCTGGCGCGATCGCATCACCCAGCTTAGCGCCGACTACCCCGACGTAGAGCTATCTCACCTGTACGTAGACAACGCCGCAATGCAGCTCGTGCGTTCCCCCAAGCAGTTCGACACGATCGTTACAGGCAATCTGTTTGGCGATATTCTCTCTGATGCGGCTGCCATGCTGACGGGCAGTATTGGTATGTTGCCCTCTGCGAGTTTGGGAGCTTCAGGCCCCGGCGTGTTTGAACCCGTTCACGGCTCTGCTCCTGATATTGCCGGACAGGACAAGGCAAATCCTCTAGCTCAAGTCCTGAGTGCCGCCATGATGATGCGTTACGGGCTAAATGAACCGGAAGCAGGCGATCGCCTAGAGCAAGCCGTGATGACGGTGCTAGACGCAAACTACCGCACGGGCGATATTATGTCTCCCGGCATGAAGCTTGTCGGCTGCAAAGAAATGGGCGCAGCATTGATGCAAGCCCTGGGCTAACACTCTGGCACTGCTGATTTTATGCACAAATTTTTTTGAGAGGGGCGCGGAGCGCCCCTCTCAAAAAAATTTATACCCAGATGTGCTTACGAGGCAGATATTTTTTGAGTGCCGCGCTTAGACCTTAAAACAGTATTAGGCAGGGTACTCTAATGGGATTTGAGAATCAATGGCAGGAGGAAGCAAGAGAGAAAAAAGAGACGGCAAAAATGATGTCTAGATGTACGACCAAGAGAATAAACTGACTTGAAGTAAAGTCTGTTTTAGGAAACAAGCAAAGCGCAAGTTTGACCGAATAAACTTACTTATGGCGAATTAACTCGTAAATTGCCAGATAATCCTGACCCGGATTATTCCAGGAATAGTCGTACTTCATGCCCTGAATCACCAGATCCTTAAAGCCTTCTGGATCGCCATGCCACAGACCCAACGCCCGATCGATCGCAAATTCCAACGCATAGTTGTCGCTTTGGTAAAACATATAGCCATTGCGCTCTTCAAGCGGATGAAACTCGTCATAGTCGCGATCGAACACCGTATTTACCAGACCCCCAACCCCTCGGACGATCGGCACCGTGCCATACCGCAAGCCAATCATTTGGGTGAGTCCGCAAGGCTCGTAGTTGCTAGGCACAATGATGAAATCTGCACCCGCATAGATCAGGTGAGACAGCTCTTCATTAAAGCCTAACTCCAGATGACAGTCAGGACTGTCGTTCAAAACGTTTTTCTCATGCCAGAAGTGCGCATTGATGCCAGACTCTGTTGCCGAACCCAGCAAAACAAACTGTGCCCCACGCCCCAGCGTGAAATAGATCGCGTGATGAACCAGATGAACTCCTTTTTGCTCATCTAGCCGCCCAATAAACGCCACGATCGGCTTTTCATCGTCCTGACTGAGGAGGAGGCGATCGCGCAGTGCCCGCTTATTTTTTGCTTTAATGTCTAGCTTCTCGACGGTGTAGCTGTAGGGAATGTAGCCATCCGCCTCTGGATTCCACACATCGTAATCAATGCCGTTTAGCACCCCCCTAAACTTGTGCTGATGCATGTGCAGCGTATGCCCCAGACCATAGCCAATCTCGGTATGATGCGCTTCCCAGGCATGATGGGGCGAAACGGTGGTGACATAGTTGGAATAGACAATACCACCCTTCATGAAGTTCAAGCCAAAGGGATTGAAGTTGTCCTGAAGGCGATCGTACTCAAAGTAATACTCAGCCCGGTTTAGCCCGGTTGCCCACAGTAGCTCTGTTCCGGCTATGCCCTGATGCTTAAAGTTGTGAATGGTGTAGCAAACGCGCTGATTCTCCATGCCAGAATACTGATACATTTCGTACAGCATCACAGGCACTAAGCCCGTTTGCCAGTCATGGCAGTGCAAAACATCCGGGCGCTTGTTGGTTTTCAACAGAAACTCTAGCGCCGCCTTGCTGAAAAAGGCGAAGCGCAGGTTGTCATCCGAGCAGCCATAGTAAACGCCCCGGTTGAAAAATTGGTCTTGCGACTGTGGCTCAATGAAAAAACAGAGCTGCCCTAGCACCCAGCCACACAAAACCTGGCAGCGGATTGCACCATCGCACCAAGGCACCATCAGATCTCGGTAGGCTTCGTGCAGTCCCCAGATCTGGTCATACCGCATGCAGTCATACTTGGGCAGAATGATTTCGACTGTATGCCCCCGAATCGCCATCTCTCGGCTCAGCCCATAGACCACGTCGCCCAAACCGCCAGCTTTGATAACGGGGGCACACTCGGAGGCGATCTGAACGATGTACATAATAATTTCTTAAAAGATAGTGAGTAAAGCTCCAACTCGTGGGAAATTATACTCGAATGCGGGTGGGAGTAAGAAGAGCCTGATGGAAGAGTTTAGCCAGGAAGGGGAAGGGCTTGATATATTGCAGAGGTGTCCGTAAAGAATCTGGTCTTCCAGGGAATCTGAGCTTTGTAGCAACCGCCAAGGCGGTTAGGACGGGGACATTGAGGGTGGGGCGCGAAGCGCCCCACCCTCAATGTCCTAAGCAAACTGGCGACAGCTATACCAGGAATCTAATATGCTAAGGAATCTCTATGTTAAAGGCTCTACTGTTTGATATTGACGGGACGCTGGTCGAAACAGATACGCTCCATTACGAGATTTGGCGTCAGGTGCTGGCAGAAGAAGGGCTAGAGATTGATGACGCAGCCTATAAACAAAAGATCAGCGGTCGGCTGAATCCCAACATTGTCAGAGATCTCTTGCCCCATCTTTCCTCAGAGCAGCAGACTGCTTTTGCCGAACATAAAGAGGCAGTTTTTCGGGAACAGGCGGCTTTAGAGCCGCTAAACGGGCTGCTAGATTGTCTAAGCTGGGCAAGCGATCGCCACCTCATCCGTGCCGTGGTCAGCAATGCGCCCAAAGAGAATGCTGAATTTATGTTGAAGTCCCTCAAGGTGGCAGATGCTTTTTCGCTGGTGGTGCTGGGCGGCGAGCTGCCCCATGGCAAACCCCATCCTTTGCCCTACCAAGAGGCGCTGCGGCTGCTCAATCTTTCACCCGAAGAAGCGATCGCCTTTGAAGACTCGCCATCGGGCATTCAGTCTGCGGTAGCGGCAGAAATCGCGGTCGTGGGCGTGGCTTCAACCCATGATCCAGAAGAATTGAAGAAATTGGGAGCAGCGATCGTGATCAAAGATTTTGCCGATCCTCTACTCATGAAATGGCTGAGCCAAAAGTTGGACGCAATGCCCGTTTGAAACACCTTTGAAAAGCGCCTTTAACCAACTCTTGATCTCTTCATCTTTGTGATCTTTGGTAGTCCTCAAAAATCATGACAACGCGATGTGCAACTTGGTCTGAAAGTCTTGTAGGATGAGCGTCTCGCCCGTCCGAATCTGGGCAGGTAAGATGTCTGCCCCACGTAGATCAAGAGCTTTAGAAAAATAGTCGCACATCGCGTTACCTGGATACCAGTACCTAATCTTTTATCAAAGTTTCAAGTTTGAGCTAGCAGATTTAACCTCAGATCAGGGCATACTGGAAATCAGTAAACCGGATATGGGCTGGCGGCTGGCAATTGCTGGCAGTTTCAGCTGGGATATCGCAGTCATGTCGCAGCTCTACCGTCCGCCTCATCGGCTGTCCTGACAGGAGCAAGCGGTGGGCGGATAATAGTGGGTAAACTACTGGTAGGTGACTGCGGGTAAACTGCCTACAGCCTACTCTTCAATTCAGCTATCCTTATTTCTATCTCTAACGGATTCTAGAGGCTAAGCCAATGATTGAGATGAAAGTCGCTGGAATTGCCTTGGATGCGGTATCTCGCAGTCCGATCGTGCTTCTGAGAGACGCGACAGAGCGCCGTCAGCTGCCTATCTACATCGGACAAGATCAGGCAAGGGCGATCATCAGTGCATTAGAAAACCAGGCTCCGCCTCGCCCCCTCACCCACGACCTGATGGTCAATCTTCTCAATGAATGGGATATGGTTCTAGAGCGTATTGTCATCCATTCCCTTCAAGACAATACGTTTTATGCCATCCTACAGCTCCGTCAGGGCGAGGCTCGCAAGGAAGTGGATTCTCGCCCTAGCGACGCGATCGCCCTAGCTATCCGCACCAAAAGCCCCATTTGGGTGATGGAAGAAGTGGTTGCTGATGCTTCCATGCCCGTCGATCGCGATGCCGATGAAGCCGATCGCAGAGCCTTTAGAGACTTTCTGGACACCATTCGTCCAGATGACTTTAAACAGGGCGGACGGTTCAGCAAACAAGACGAGGGGTAGGGATGCAGTATCGGCGCTTTGGCAAAACCGATCTGCGCCTGTCAATTTTCTCGTTGGGGACGATGCGCTATCTAGCATCTGAGGCAAATGCGATCGCCACGGTAGAAAGAGCGATCGCCCTAGGCATCAATCATCTGGAAACCGCTCAGGGCTACGGCAGCAGCGAAAAATTTCTGGGCTTGGCGCTGCGATCGGTGCCCCGGCAGCAGGTTTACATTACCAGCAAAATTCCGCCCACGCCGGATGCTGACACTCTGGAGCGGCAGATCGACCAATCTTTGCACCGATTAGGCGTTGACTATCTCGATTGTTTTGCCCTTCACGGGGTGAATACTGTCGAGCATCTTGCCTGGATCGAAAACCCGCACGGCTGTATGTCCGCCGTGGGCAAAGCTGTTGCCGACGGACGCATCCGCCATGTGGGGTTCTCTACCCATGCGCCGCTGGAAGTGATTTTGCGGGCGATCGCCACCCATCAATTTGAGTTTGTCAATCTGCACTACTACTGGTTTAACCAGCGCAACGCCCCGGCAATCTCTCTCGCTTCAACCAACGATATGGGCGTGTTCATCATCTCGCCTGCCGATAAGGGGGGAATGCTGCACACGCCGCCGCTTGCCCTCAAAGCTCTGTGCCAGCCTTTTTCGCCGCTAGCGTTGACCTATCGGTTTTTGCTAAGCGATTGTCGCATTACCACCTTGAGCGTGGGCGCTGCCCATCCTGATGAGCTAGGGGCGTTGAATGTGAGTGATGATCCCCTCACGCCGGAAGAGTCAATGGCGTTGAAACGATTGCAGCGTCACCATGCTGAAGCCTTGGGCACCGATCAGTGCAGCCAATGCCAACAGTGCTTGCCTTGTCCAGAGGCAATCAATATTCCAGAAGTGCTGCGGCTGCGAAATCTGGCGATCGCCTACGACATGACGGATTACGGACAGTACCGCTACCGGATGTTTGAAAACGCCGGACATTGGTTTCCTGGACGGAAGGGCGATCGCTGCACAGACTGCGGCGACTGTCTGCCCCGGTGCCCTGAAAACCTAGATATTCCCCGCTTGCTGCGCGACACCCATGATCGGCTCAATGGAAAATCTAGACGGCGACTCTGGGGAGAGTAGAGATTTCTATTTGACTTGCACTGTTAGCTCAAATTGATTGAGGATGGAGCGATCCCCCTCCCACTGCCGCCATTCTTTGAGCTGAAGGTGAGCTGTGCCAGGAGATTTTGCTTGGAGGGTGAAAGTGCGTTGACCGCCTGCCCCAATGCCTGAATTCGCGGGAGAAAATTCTAAACTTTGCAGCTCCAGGATTTGCTCGTCCGGAGTTTGCAACGTCCAGCGATAGCCTGTTGTGGGGTTCTCAGCAAGCTGAATCGACAGGATATCACCTGAGCTAACCTCAAGGGTTTTGCCAGAATCGGCGGCAGTGAGGGCTAGAGGCATGGTTTGGCTCCCGGTTGGCTGAGAGGATGCTGAGCTAGAAGGACTGAATGAGCAAGATGGAAGAGCGATCGCGCCTGCCAGCAAGACAAGTATCAATACAGACCTAAGAATATTGAAAGATATTGCTGGAAGACCTAGCATTCGATCGGGGTTTAGCGGTTGTGGCATAGCTTATAGAATAAAAGCACATCGCCCATCGGTCTTCTTTTATAGCAACCGCCTTGGCGGTTAGGACGGGGGCATTTTCGGTGGGGCGCACCGCCCCACCGAAAATGCCCTAAGCAAACTGGCGACCGCTATAGGAGTTCATGTGGTACAGATAAAGCCTCGAATTTTGACCTTAGAGGAATTCTTGACGCTGCCAGAAACCAAACCTGCTAGCGAGTACATTGATGGGCAAATTATTCAAAAACCGATGCCAAAAGGGAAACATAGCGCCATTCAAACAGAGCTGGCGACCGCGATCAATGTCATTCTTAAACCTCGCCGGATCGCCAGAGCTTTTTCAGAATTGCGTTGTACTTTTGGAGAGCGATCGATCGTGCCCGATGTGTCGGTGTTTGTTGGGTCTAGAATTCCGCGTGACGAAAATGGAGAAATTGCAGACGCTTTTCAAATGCAGCCAGATTGGGTTATTGAGATTTTGTCGCCAGAGCAAAGTCAGACGAAAGTGACTAAAAACATTCTACATTGCCTCGATCACGGAACTGAAATAGGCTGGCTGATTGACCCGGCTGAACAGACGGTGTTGATTTATTTGCCCAAACAGCAGACGATGATTTTCGATGAACCAGAACAACTGCTTCTCGTTCCAGCTTTTGCAGGGGAGTTAAAGCTAAGCGTTGGAGAGATCTTTAGCTGGCTCTCTGAATAAAACAATTGATAGGAAAGGTGCTGACGATCGCCTCCTGTTTTGACACCTTGAGCGATCGCCAACATCCCATCTGCACTCATCAGTCGTCTTGGTTTCAAGCACCAGGTTTCAAGCACTGGCGCGATTACGCAGGTTTAGCAGCATAAACGTAGAAGGCAATTCCCTCATTCGTCCATCTGTCTCCAATGCTGGGACTGGTGGAATACTGATAACGCCAGGGTTCAGCCGCGACATAGCGATAGACCGGAATCGTGTTTTCCACCTGAGTTTCGTAGGCGTAGAAGGCAATACCGTCGTTTGTCCAGCCTTCGCCAATGCAGCCTTGAGTAGAGTAGAAATAGCGCCAGGGATTTTCTGCCCGACACTGGTAGACCGGAACGGTTCCGGGTTGGCTGGCTCCAAAAGCATAGAAGCCGATGCCGAGGCGCGTCCAGCCATCTTGCACATCGGGGCTAGTGGAATACTGATAGCGCCAGGGTGCGGTGGCGTTGTACTCGTAGACAGGAGCGATCATTGCCAGAGGCTCTACTACGCTATCAACTGCCCACATGGTGGCATCAATCCCACATTCGCCGTAGCCGATGCGGAAGAAGCCATTTTCGCCCCAGCCTTCGCCCCAGCTATTTTTGCAGATCCAGCAGCTTGCCACGTCGTCATAGCCGACGATCGAAACGCAATGCCCGCCTTCGTAGTCGCCTGAAACATAGCGATAGATGCCGTTGCTATAGTAGTAAAAGTCGCTGTAGACCGTGAAGCAGGCTACAAGTGCGCCTTTGGTAGACAGCCACTCTTTCATTTCAGCCAGGTCGGTAATCTCGTGGTGGCTCTTGATTTTGATGGCTTGGTTTTGCCAGTCCGCACAGACGACGCAAGCCTGATCTCCGGGTATATAGGGAAAGCAAGCTTCATCGCTGATGCCCGTGACAAAAGCCTCTAGAGCAGGAGACACCCACCAGCCTGTGCCGCAGCCGTAGCCATCCAGACTGGCATAGCAGTAGAAAAGCTGAGCTTCTGAAAGATCAATGCCTGAGTTGGGCTTGTTCTTTTGCATCTGGTAGGTTGCTTCTACGGTGGCAACGGCTCCAAAAGCTACGCAAGAACCGCAGCTCGACTGATCTTTGATTGGTGTGACGTAGCCGCCATCTTGCAGGTTGTGATACGAGGGATAGCTGAAGGTTTGCCCTTTGTCGATCGCCGACTGCATCACGGCAAAGTTCATCCGCGCCGACTGTTCGCGCTGCTCTAGCGTCAGTTCCCCATCTGAAGGAACGTAGCCTAAGCGCATCCTTTTCTCAAGGGTAGAAAGCTGAGAAATGGTGGTTTCGTTGGCTTGCCACTGCGCTCCGGCAGCAGAAACAGCAGACTGTAGCTGAATGGGATTAATGTTGTCCGTCATAATGATTCTTCCAGGTTATTGAACTAGGGGGTGAGCAAGCTGTTGATCTTGAGCTGAAGTTAGGCGAAGTTTTAATAGGTTGAAAGCATCGGGTTATTGAGGAGCTTCCTATTGTTTTGAAAGCTGCTACCGCTTGGCTGCTACCGCTTGATGTATTTATCGTGCCAAAAAAGATTATTAGAGTACATTACCCGCGCGGGTACTCTTCAGATGCCCTGTAGCGTAAGGAGTTGCACGATCGCTACTCCTATTAAGCAATATTCAAAATTGTCTAAATAATCTACTTCAATTTAGGCAAGCTGAATATTTTTAACTATACAAAATTGGGATTGCAATTGAGCATCGCAATCAAAGATAAATATTTGTGAGCTAATTCCGGAAATAAGTTTCTAAGTTTCCCTGCCCATGATTTAGAGCATTTCCAACGGTACAGCTTGGGTAGGCGCTGGAAATGCGGTGTCTAGTGCCATGAGTTCTTCTGAACTCAGCTTCAAATCCAGGGCGGCTCGGTTCTGATCAATATGTTCTACTCGACTTGATTTAGGAATGACAATGATGCCTTCCTGATGCAGCAGCCAAGCGATCGCCACCTGTGCCGCAGTCACATTTCGCTGCTGGGCAATCTTCTGGAGCATCCGATTCTGGAGCAAACGACCTTGCTCAATGGGGGAATACGCCATAATCGGCATACTGCGCTGCCGACACCAAGGCAATAGATCCCACTCAGCGCCGCGCCGCATGAGATTGTAGAGTACCTGATTGGTGACGATCGCCTCTCCGCCCTTGATTCCACTGGCTTCTGCCATATCACGGCGATCGAAATTGCTCACCCCATAGCTGCGGATTTTGCCAGACTGTTGCAACGTTTGAAATGCCTCCAGCGTCTCTGATAACGGGATAGAACCCCGCCAGTGCAGCAAATATAGGTCAAGATAGTCCGTTTTAAGCCGTTGCAGACTGCGCTCACAGGCAGCGATCGCTTTTTGGGAGGAAGCGTTATGGGGATAGACCTTGCTGACTAGAAAAACCTCTGAACGATGAGGGGCGATCGCTTCAGCAATCACCGCTTCTGCGCCTCCCTCACCATACATTTCGGCAGTGTCAATTAGAGAGATGCCCAAGTCTAAGCCATGTTGTAAAGCTCTAATTTCAGCTTGGCGCTGGCTGGCATTCTCTCCCATTCGCCAAGTCCCTAGACCCAATGCCGGGATGGATTGTCCAGAAGCTAAGTGAATTGTTTTCACGGTGATACCCGTTGGGATGGTGAAGATGACTTAAGGGATTCGCGGTTAATCCTGATTGGGGTCAATGCCCATTGCTCGCAACCGTTCAGCTAAACGTTGGGCTTTCGCCTCGGCTTCTTGGGCTTTTGCCTCAGCTTCTTGGGCTTTTGCCTCGGCTTCCTGGGCTTTTGCCTCGGCTTCCTGGGCTTTTACCTCAGCTTCCTGGGCTTTTGCTTCAGATGCAACTGCCCTTTCCTTGCCTGTTGGAACAACTTTGCCCGTCCGATCGCACCAGCGCAGCCAGGTTCCTATCTGTTCCTCAAACTCGCCTTCCCAGAGCGTTAGCCCCACGCCTGCTTCTTCTAGCCAGAAAGGTGCGGGCAGTTCCATATACCGCCTAGCGTTGAGTGCCCACACCTTAAGAGATTCGCCATTCATCTCGTCTGATTTTTGAAGCTGCTTTAGCGGATCAAATACAACATAGTAAGGAATGCCAATTTGAGCATAGATCTGCTGCTTTTTGCCAAGTTCTTTGCCCTCCCGATTGGAGACAATCTCGATCGCCACATCGGGCATCTTGCCAAACTCCCAGACAAAGTAGGAGCGGTTTTGCTTCTGGCTCCAGTCTTCGGGCATCTGCACCTCTAGGCTCAGAAAGACGTCAGGGACGATCGGGTCAAGCTTGAGTCCGTAGAATAGCCCAACGTTCGCAGCCGCAATAAAAGGAGGGGGTACAGCTTGAGAACTGTAAAGCGGCTCCACGAGAAGCCGCTGCTGTTTTTCAGACTGAAAATTATCCACGGGCGTGTCGTCTTCAGTAACAATGTGGCTGATGTCAGGAATGACAAGTTCTTCGGCTAAAAGCTCTGGAGTCATGGCATCTAGCAAGTGCAATAGTTCCTATATTACGTCTGATATAGCACTACGTAATTGAGTTAGGACAAGTTATTTTTGGAGAGCCGCGCGGAGCGCGGCTCTCCAAAAATAACTTATTGGATCTAAGCCGCATAGCGCCATACTATGCCCAATGCTATGGCAACCGCCAAGGCGGTTAGGACGAGGAAAGTTAGGGTGGGGCGCGAAGCGCCCCACCCTAACTTTCCTAAGCAAACGGGCGACAGCTATATGTAGAGATGGGGGTATTCAGGGAAGGATTTTTTGTTGCGCACGCAACAAAAAATCCTTCCTCTTTAACGATTACCTTACATAGGTTGCTCGAAAGGTTGTGTTCTGGCAGCGTAGGATGGAGAGAGAAATCATTCGTGCTGCTGAATATGCCATCTGAGCCTCTGCAAAAGCTAACTTTGGGACGATTGGAAAAAGTTGACTTGCGCACCTACTGGAGTGGGGAGAATGCTGAGTTCGCGTCTTGGCTGGCGCAAGCAGACATCATCAAGCTGTTGGGAGAAGCCATTGGCATAGAGCTAACGGTGTCCCAGGAAGAAACTGATTCAGCCGAGATTCTTTGTCGGGATGGTGACGATCGCCCTATTTTGATCGAGACTCAGCTAGAGCCAACCGATCATTATCATCTGGGACAGCTTTTGACAGCGATGGCGCGTCTTCAGGCAGATACGCTTCAGGCAAACACGCTTCAGGCAGCTGCGGTAATCTGGATCGCCAGTAGCTTTACCTCAGAGCATCAGGCAGCGTTGAGTTGGCTAAATCAGATTGCTCCAGGAATTCACTTCTTTGGGGTAGAGATTGAGCTGTGGCGCATTGGTGAATCAGTAGCTCCCAAGTTTAATTGGGTCGTCCAACCCCATAGAGAAACGATCGCTGTGTCTGACTCTCTAGCAGAGCTTTTACCAGAAGATCTCTCAGAGGTTCTTCCAGAGATTCTTCCAGAGATTCTGACAGAGGCACAACAGCAGAATCTAGATTTTTGGTATGGGCTGTGCCATCAGCTAGAGCGACGGGGCAGTATTGTAAAACCGAGTCACCCTTCGACTGAAGATAACATCAGCTTTGCTATTGGGAGAGCTGGATTTCGGCTGTATACCCGATTGGATGAATCTGATCAAGTTGAACCAGGCTCAAATGAACCAGGCTCAAATGAACTAGACGCAGATGAGCCAGAGCAGAGCCTAACTGTGGGGCTGTTGCTCTCCGGTGAAGACGCAAGACCCCACTTCTATTTGCTGGAAGAACAACAAGAGGCGATTGAAGCTGAGATTGGTATTCCCTTAGAATGGGATGCGGAAGGTGACGGAAAAACCTGCTTGATTTACTGTACTTTGGCGGATGTTGATCTTGCCGATCGCGATCAGTGGATTGAATATTATCAGTGGTTCTGTGTCTACCTGGAACAGTTTCATGACGTGTTGGGCGATCGTATTAAGCGCCTCAACGCAAACGACTATCAGCCGCTACCAGACTATGGTTTTAATCCGCTGAAGTCAGCTAGTTTGCCTGGGTCTTAGAAAACAAGTAGGAATTGGAAGTCAGTAGGAATTTAGGGAAGTAACGTGACTCACTTATCTTTTGAGAATAAGAAGGTCTTGGTGATAGGTGGATCGCGGGGTATTGGTAGAGCGATCGCCATTGCCTTTGCTCAAGCGGGAGCGAAATTAGGAATTCATTACGGACACAGTCAGGAAGCGGCTGAGCAAACAAAAGAGATGCTTGCGGATAATCATCATCAGATCTTTCAGGCAAATATCGCAGATGCCAGCGCTGTAGAGAAAATGGTGAATGAGGCGATCGCCTATTTAGGACAGATTGATATCCTGGTGAATAGTGCTGGAGTCTATCAGGAAAATCCATTGGATGTTACAAACTACGCAGATTGGCAGACCGTCTGGCGGCAAACTTTAGATACCAATTTGATTGGCATTGCCAACGTCACTTTTTGCGTTGCTCAACACATGATTCAACGCAACATGACTCAGAGCAATAGCGGACGAATCATTAATATCAGCTCACGGGGAGCCTTTCGAGGAGAGCCGAGGGCGATCGCCTATGGAGCTAGCAAAGCCGGACTCAATTCCTTTAGTCAATCTCTGGCTCAACATCTTGCCCCACACAACATTTTTGTCACTGCCGTTGCGCCGGGATTTGTTGAAACAGACATGGCGCGCTCCATTCTAGAAAGCCCTGCCGGAGATGCAGTCCGACAACAAAGCCCTCTTAATCGAGTGGCACGTCCTGAAGAAGTTGCCCACACGGTGCTGTTTCTAGCATCTGAGGGTGCCGAGTTTTTGACGGGCGGTATTGTGGACGTGAACGGAGCTAGCTATTTGCGATCGTAACGTCGATTTTTACTATTTTCTACGCTGCTTTATTTGTCTGTTATGGCTGTCGCCAGTTTGCTTAGGGCGTTTAGGGTGGGGCGCTTTGCGCCCCCTACCCTCAATGTTCCCGTCCTAACCGCCTTGGCGTTTGCTATAGCTTGCATCCAAATCAATTCCGGGTTACAGCTTGGCGATCGCATCGTCCTAACCTAGGGGAATACAGCCATAGTTGGAATTTTCCAAAAATAGTGATTTTGTTCAAGATTATGCTGTTGCCAGACCCCTATAATCTCCCAAGTTCATATAAGTCCTGGGATACCTATGACCTTCACTTCTCTCGGCGCAGACAGCAGTTTCTCCAGCTTAGCTAGCGCTTCGATTAAGTCAACCTCTTTGCTTAAAGGCGGCGCAATAACTACGCTAAGCGCTTCCAAGGCAACGAGAGGTCAAGCCATCCGCATCACTCGATCGAGCTTTCAAGATGCTGGACGAGTGGGCACTCGCGAAGATGATCCAATATTTTACCGATTCACATTAAATACCCGTACTCCAGTTCGCCTCTCCACAAGAAATCAGGAGGCTGGCGGTATCTTCAGCGCATTTGTTCCTGAATTGCGGGTTGAGCTACAGCAGAGTAGCGGTAGACGTATCCGTAGCCAAACAATAGAGGGAGGAGAAATTGAAACTATTACCGCTACCCTAGCTCGTGGTACCTACTTTGTTCGGATTACGAGCGGGGGGCAAAGCGTTCCCTATCTCCTTGGATTTAGACGTGGCGCTAACTTGTTTAGTTAATCTGCCAGAAGCCTCTATCAGAGAATATAGACTTTTGCTTCTCTGATGGATGCTCTCCTATTGCGGACTTCTGTGGGAGAAGTTAGGAAATTTAGCAGCAAATTATGACTACGCGCAGATACCCACAGGGGTAACTATGCTTGTTATCTTGTCAATCATTGCTGGTGTAATCGTTGCTGGTGTAATCGTTGGGCTTGTGATTGTTGGACTTGTCATCAATGGTCTGATTCTGTATCATCTTCTCAGCTCTACTGCAAAGCGGGCATTTGGTTGCTTGTGAAGAGGCTTTCAGCTTTTCAAGTAGCGGCGAGGCAAGGGCATCCGATATATCCGTAGGTAGAGCGATCGCACCATGAACGATTTCATTCGACGTAGATTTTCAGCTCTGGCGATTCTAGCTTGTGCTGTAGCCCTACTTTTAGGTATCCAGGCAAGCCCCAGCATTTCCCAAACTGCTCCAGCTCAGCGGCCCATGTGGCAGCCTGCTCAAGGCACCTGGCAGCCCGTTGCTTCTCACCGCGAGGATAGGGGGGCGATTAAAGTCGTCTGGCTAGAAGGAACGCCTTATGAGATGGGTCGTCAGCACGGCACTTTACTACATGATGAGATTGCTTCAATAGGTAAAGAAGCGATCGAAGCACTGAGTTTTGCAGGTCGAGGATTGGCGTTGGGGCGGTTGGCTATGCGGCGATCGTTTCCTGATGTGATTGAGGAATGCCGAGGTTTGTCATCTGCGACTCAAGATATTGGTCTGACGTTTGATGGCTGCATGGTCTTAGCCTATGGCGACGTGTTTCAAGAGCAATTTGCTTACTTACTACCGCCGATTTTATTCCATGACGGCTGTGCTGGCTTTGTAGCCTTGGGAGACGCTTCAAGCGATGGTGAGGTCTATCATGCTCGCACCCTGGATAATAATAAAAAGCCGGTCGATTACTGGGTAAAAAATCCAACTGTTTTCATCCGCCAGCCCAATGATGGAATTCCCCATGTGTTCATCGGTATCCCCGGAGCGGTGTGGCCCAACTCTGGTTTCAATGCCGAAGGCATATCTATCTCCTTAGATACCGCACATCCTCGAACCATCGATGACATTTCGCTTAGGGGAGCCAGCAATGTGCAGCTGATGGCGCGGATTATGAAACAGGCTCATAGCTATGATGAAGCCAAGACGTTGATGAATACTTGGGAACGCGCCCGCGCCAATTTGATCCTGATTGCGGATGGAAAATCTCAACAGGCTGGAGTGTTTGAGATTCTTGGTCGAGAGCTGGGTATTCGGGAAATTCGCGACAATGGCACCGTCTACATGACGAATCACTTTGTCGCCCCAGCAACAGCAGGGAAGGATCCTACGCCTTCAGGCTCAACGCTGTCTCGGTTCAAGCGTCTAGAGCAACTGCTTGAATCCAACACTCCCTACACAGAGTATGGCAAAGTTGATCCAGAAGTGATGGTGAAGATTCTGCGCGATCGCACTAATCCCACTACCCTACAATCCAGCCCCTTGACTGTGTTTGACGACGATGTCAGCGTCGGAGGCAACGGCGCACTGCGGCAGGAGCTATTCGATGACAAGCGGCTGCTTTTTTGGGTGGCAGGTGGCAGTGTTCCAGTGCCCGAAAATCCGTTTGTTTGCTTCTCATTCGGGGAGATGATTGGACTGCCGAATGCAGTGCCTTGTTCCACACCTGCGCTTTAACCAAGGGAAAGCAATGCTGAACGTTTCACGCATGAAATCAGAATTTATTCAATCAGTGTTCATCCGGGCTGTAGGGCTGTTGCTTGGGGCGATCGCTAGTCTCTTATGCAGTGTGGGAAGAGCGGATGCCGCCGAGACCGTGATTCTAAATTATCTAGACACGCGCATTCCTGTTTCTAATCAAGAGTTTTTAGAGTTTGCTAACGGCACTGAAGTTTCTGACAACTTGCAAGCCTATTTTCAAAAAGTTCCTCTGACTCCAGACGAAGCTCGTCGTTTGCTGAATGAACCGATCGTTCCTAAGATTAGTCTAAGGCTCAATTCCAACTTAAACGAGTTTCTGGCTCTCCAGCTCAATCATCTCATGGGCGAACCCTATGGTCGTGAGTCATTGGATGCGTTGGAAACCGTTGTAATCTCCGCGTTGGCAGATGATGATAGCTTTTCGATTCTGAAGTTAATTGATAAGTATCCAGAGTCAGACGTGAAAGTCTATTTAGGCAGACTCGATCGCGTTCACAGCGATGTCAGCTTGTTTGTGGAACGAGTTCAACCCATCTTGCAACAGTCAGATGGATTGCTTGAAGATCTGGTGTGCGATTGCGGAGTCGAGTCGGGACCTGCTCTAATGTCCTCAACGCCAGCTGATTTGCCTACTGCATCTGCTAAGAAGCTTTTTGAAGCCTATCAGTCCAGCCAAATTGACACTCTTAGTCTTTTGGCTAGCCTGCCAAAATTAAAAGGTTTTCAAGCTAATTTTTCTAAGCCCATGACTGGAACGATGGCAAGCGCTAGAGCTAAGGAAACTCCGCTACTGGTTCAGGCATCATCCGACTACACTCCTCCTCAGCTAGCTCAGGAGATAGTGGTTAAGTACGGCCCCTTAAGGCGATCGCTGAGCATCGCCGATTTAACGACCTTAGCGGAGACAGGAAAGCCATCGCGATCGCTCAAGTCTCTACTCGGACTCGCCAAAGTTTCTCCAGAGAATGTTCAAACGCTGCTCAATCGAAGCGTGAAGGTGGATGCTACCTTCTTGGATAAAAATCTCCGCAATGTTTTGGGAGAATTTGCTCTGTTTGAAGTGGGTCAGATTGTTCAAACAGGTTCAGGTAAGGCAAATATTCAGGCGCTGCGATCGGCACTGATCCTTTCAGCCCGTGATGACAATCACGTCACTTTCCTGGAGTTCTTGCAAAACTATCCGCTACCCCAGATGTATGTGGATGGAATGCGGCTAGCTAGACTGGCGCGTCTGGTCGCAGCCTCCGGTGGAGCTAGAGGGTTAGTTGTTAATGAGGCTCAAAACTTGGAGGACTTTTTAGTGAATGTGCAGGCTGCCATTGCCAAAGAGGTTTGTAATTGCGAGAACCAACCAGCGGGTTAATGTCTGAATTTACGATCCTAGACAGTGAGAACTGCTGTGTGAGATTCCAAATGTTGCGTTGAGGTATAGCAACCGCCAAGGCGGTTGGGACGGGGACATTTTGGTGGGACGCGAAGCGCCCTACCAAAATGTCCTAACGATCGTGGATTAAATAACCTGCACAACCGATCTGCAAGGGCTTAGCATTGCTAAGCCCCTACCCCAAGAATTACTGGCGATCGCTATACCTAGGACGTGTCTTAAAAGTTATTTTTTCGGGCGCGGAGCGCCCGAAAAAAAAACCCTCCCAACCAGTTTTAAAACACGCCCTAGGGCCAGAGTTTGGGTGGATAGGCATTTAAAAGCGATCGCCGATCGTGACAATGACTTGATTATCCCCATCGTCCGAGATTGCAAACTCCAGTCTGCCCATTCCAAATGGAGATTCAGCATTGAGTCCTATGCCAAAGCCGAAACCATCACCCGGCTTATCCCGCACTTCGGCAGGTCTGCCGATTACCTCATCGGCTGTACCTAAATCGGTTCCGTAATCGACGAACAGCGATCCTCTTAGCCGAATATTTCGAGAGAAAACAGCAAAAGAAGTGATAGGAAAACGATACTCAGCAGCGGCTTGAATGAAGCTTGATCCTGTTCCTACTCCCCCTTCATCAAATCCGCGAACAGAGTGATCTCCTCCAATATTAAAGGCTTCGTAAGGTGGAACATCTCCCAGGATTGTGCCAGCTTGAAGTTGCAAAATTAAAGTTCGAGGCCCCGGAGCAAACCCAATAAAATTGACGGGCAGGTATTGAATGAAACTCCCTGATAGCCGCGTGTAAGCCAGTTCATCACCACTGATCTTAAAGCCTTGATCCACCCCGGCGCGGGCAATGAAGCCATTTGTAGGAAACGTTCTATCGTCCCGCCGATCAAGCAGGGCAGCAAAGTTGAGGGTAATATAGTCATCCACGCCATCATCATCGATGGTCAAAGAATTTCCATCTTCATCAGAAGCAAAAACCTTAGAGGTGAATAGCTCGTCGCGCACTGTTACCCGTTGATAGGAAACGCCGATCGCAGAATCAATCTGACTCCCTAGCGGCAAGAGTACCTCAACACCTCCAGTCAAGCGATCGATCCAAGGTGTATTTCCGTTGGGTAAATCCAAATCATTATCCCCACCCCGAAAAGCAGGAAACCAAGACTGCTGGCTAGAGAGATTGACTCCAAATCCACGTCGAGGATCATCGGTAGCGCTAGTGAAGCCGAGATCAAATGCAACGATATGTTCTCCTCCTTCCACCACCAAGTTGAGAGCATTGCCATTGCCTAAGCCTTGATTGAGGCTGACAGCAGCGGCTAAGCCTGTCACTTTGATTGGAGTACGTGCAGGTCTAGTGCGGAGGGAGCCTCGCAAAGCCGTTGGATCAAACAGATGAGTGTTAAAGCCAAAGGAGAACGAATCATTTTGTAAATCGGCGGGAGCAGTCTGCACTTGAGCAAACTGCTCCTCAATCGTGATGGCTTGAGAGAGATCGGCAAACTGTACCGAAGCTACGGTATCAATCTGCCCGTCTGTCTGTTCAACATCTTGAGTTTCTGGCAGCAAATCTGCGGCTTGAGTCGAAGGGCGATCGAGCAAAATTTCTGCTGTGGGTTGAGGGGGTGTCGCAGCTTGATAGAGAAGTGGCAATTGAACACCTTGCACTCTAATCTCATGGGTGTCAGCCGCTCCTTTATGATCTGATTCACCAATTAGAACAAGCTCCAGTGGATAATTAGGAGTTTGCAGCACTTGTTCTGTCTCCATCGACTGTGCCCAACTTGCAGGTGCAAATAGGGAATCCCATAAGATTACTTTTAACAAGCCCGTAGTGAACAAAAGTACCGATCGATAATAAGCTAAGGGTACTGACATATATCTCTATCGGTGAATGAAAATAATCTCATGTTACATCACTATTAGTTGATGATTGAGTATTCTCCAGGAGGTAATAATTTTTTGTGGCGCGGGCAAAGTCTATGCCACAAAAAATTATTACTTGAATACCACCAATAATTGAGATGTACGCCTTGGTTGAGCCGCCGATTTTTCTAGATTATGCCATGAAAGGTCGCGAGCTGGCGGTTGCTCTTAAAGTGAGAATGCCGCGCTAGTAAAAGTTCAACCCGTCGGGCTAGACGGATGGGTGAAGAAATCTCTATTGTGAATCTTTTATACTTCTGAAGGAGGCACCTTAAAAAGCAGGAGCTTTAATGGAACCCTTGAGGTCAAAAACTCGCATAGCCAGGTTCTTTAGCTTGCAAAATACGATCGCTCTGCTTGTGCTGGGGGTATGTATTGCAACAGGCATCTGGGTGATTTCGCAGTCCCATATTAACTGGTCGCAGCCTGAGCAAATTACTCAGCTCATTCAACAGCAAGGCATCTGGGGCGTTCTGTTTTACATTGGCTTTGTGATTGTGGCGATCGTGGTTAGTGTCATTCCTAGCACTCCTGCAACGATCGCAGCAGGAGCCATTTGGGGACCCATGACGGCAGGTATCTATGCGGTGATTGGCATCTCTGTAGGCAGCCTGCTTGCCTATTTTATTGGGCGTACCTTGGGGCGATCGGCAATGCGGGCATTAACGGGGAAAGTCATCTACTTCTCAACGCATCGGGGCGATCGCTACATCGGCTGGCTAATTTTTGTGGTGCATCTGCTGCCTGTTCTGCCCTATGAATTGATGAGCTATGCGGCAGGAACCTCAGGCATTTCCCTGTCAATTTACGCTAGGTCAGCATTTTTAGGAATCATTCCCTGTGCATTTCTACTAACATTCATTGGCTCTAGTATCTCAATTGGATTTCCTGTTCTTCTGGCTTTCCTAGGGTTGTTCATAACGGTTCTGGCGTTGCTCACTTGGGGAATTAAACGCCACAATTGGCTAGGATTACGAGATGTAATTCGAGTGGAACCAGATCACGATAGTTCACGTCATTAGTCGGTTATCACATCTGTAAGCAGCATGTCGCACTTTAAATATCGGGGTGGTCGGAGAGCAAATCGGCAGCTGGAAGGCAGACAGTGGCTGATCGTTGGGCTGGGAGCGGGCGGATTTTTAGCGATCGCTGGAGTCGCAGGATCGCAGTGGATTGGGCAGCAGATTCACCAGCAGGTAAACCACCAGCTTCTCCCTAAAATTGCAGCCGAATTGCAGAGGGCACTCGATCGCCCGGTGCAGCTCGGCGCACTTGAGCGGGTCACACCGATTGGCTTGCGGCTTGGAGCATCCAGTATTCCTGCCACTGCAAACGATCCCGATGAGATGCGCATCAAAGCTGTCGAAATTCACTTTGATCTAGCTGATGTGCTGCTACACCAGCAGTTGAAGCTTGACGTGACGCTGATTGAACCGCAAGTCTCTCTAGAACAGAATGCTAAAGGAGATTGGTTAGAGACTGAGCTAAATCTTCAAAGCGGAGATTTTGCGGAAATTAAGCAAATTCAGATGAAGAATGCCAAAGTAACTTTGATCCCCTTCTTGAGCGATCGAGTTTCGGATACTAATCGTCAACGGACAATGACAGTACTTCCTCTTCAGGGATCGTTCCAACTTGAAGACGATGAGCATCTCACCCTTAATCTAAGTGGAGCATTTCGACAGGGAAACTGGGGAATCAAAGGGCAGACCAATCTGAAGACAGAGAAGGTGAGTCTTGCAGTGACCACTCAGAATGTAGAAATTGCACCGTTTGTTTCCTTGCTACCTATCCCGGTAACGGTAGACCAAGGAACGATCAGCGGACGTATCCAGATCAATAAATCTTTGCATCAGCCGATCGCGCTACAGGGAGTTGCAGAGATTAAACAAGGCGCCTTGCGAGCAAAAGGTGAGCCAAATCCTATTTCTGATGTTGCCGGAACTCTGCGCTTTAACGGACAGAAAATTCAGGTACAGCAGGGACATATTCGCTTTGGCAAAATTCCGTTTGATCTGGGAGGAACGATCGATTTACAACAGGGTTTAGATCTGCGGGCAACCGTGCCGTTTGTCAGCGCTGCCGATTTTATGCAGACTTTTAAGTTAAATCTGCCTTTTTCGGTGACTGGAGCGCTGAAATCAAAGGATGTTCGCGTTTCAGGAGCCTTTGATCACGTCATCTTTTCGGGAATGGCTGAGGCTGCTCAACCCTTTCAGATCGATCGCCTCACCGTTCCAGTAGCGCAAGCACAATTTATTCTGGATAAGGAAACCGATCAGCTCACGCTGAAACAGGTCGAGTTTCTGCCCGACAGCGGCGGCAAAATTATAGCTAATGCCGACATCACCCTAGAGGACGATCAGGCTCCACTAAAGGTCAACTTGAGTGCAGAACAGCTTTCTGCTGATGCGCTGGCGCAGCTCTATGGCTTGTCTGAAGTTTTACCGACTGGAACTCTCTCATCTACGAAGTTAGGAAAAATTGAGGCTCAGGCTCAGGTTACTGGAACAGGCGATCGACCCAATCTACAGGCTAATTGGCAGCTTCAGGGCGATTATCCAGCTCAAGGACAAGCCATTTGGGCGGATAAGCGACTGAGGGTACAGAATACCTCTCTGAAGTTTGCAGGCGGGACGATTACTGGAGCAGGGCAGATGATCGAGGGTAAATGGCAGGCACAGATCAACACAACGCCGCTACATCTAGCTGCTGGAACTGTGCAGATTGAGGGCACGCTGACCGATCAGAACTGGAACGCGAATATTCAAGGTTCTCAGGTGCAGCTAAAGGCGATCGATCCAGCTCTGCCAGGTATTCTTGATGGGCAGGTCAAAGTAACAGGTACGCTGAAACAGATATCTGCCAACGCCATAGACGCAGTAGGCACGCTTCAGCTTTCTCAAACCAATATTCTTCCTCAACCGCTGACCGCAGCATTTCAGTGGGATGGCGATCGACTACACATCATCAATGCTGAAACCCAGAACAGCCATTTGAGCGGTGTCGTTAAGCTCGGTTTCACCGGAACAAAGCCCACCCTCGAAGCGATGGATCTGGCAGTGCAGATTAGAGAAGACTTGGCAGGTTTAGTAGCTAAATTGCCGAGTGTCTCCAAGGCTGCCAGTCTCAATGGATTTGCTAGCTTTGACGGACGCTTGACAGGAAACCTGATTGAACCGCATCTCGTAGGGCAACTTCAGGTCGATGGGCTTGCACTCAATCAGTTTCAGTTTGAGCCATTGACAGGTGCGGTTCAGTTCACGACAACAGGGTTACAGCTCGACCTCAAAGGATCGCAGGATCGAATTCAAGGCTGGATCGATCGCCCGTTTCAAACGGTTGCCCTTCAGGTTCAGTCCGATCAGGCAACTCTCCAAGGACGCTACCATCAGGGACAGTTGACCGGAACCGTGAACAAACTACCGCTTCAGTCTGTTTACCAGCTCACGCAGGCTTCTCCAGCTATCCAAGGTGTAAATGGTCTGCTGTCGGGGCGGTTCAACTTCAATGCTCTCAATACCCATCCGCAGGGAGTCGCAAAAATCAGCGTTACTCAGCCCACAATTGGCACTTCTCAGTCGAATCGTTTAGGGCATGAGCAGGATCAGCTTACGGGTACGATTCAGTATCGCGATCGGATAGCCACGCTGAACAAGGGCGAGTTCCGGTTAGGCAAAAGTCTTTACCGCTTCAACGGACAGGCTCTCTTGGACAAAGATCCGCAAATGAGCGCCAGTGTTTCAGTGAGTGAGGGAGAGCTAAGTGACCTCCAAATGGTTTTGGCGGAAATTCAAAAAATTCAGCCTAGTTCAACCCATCAGTTGCCCGAACTTGCGTCGTTAAACGGTCGCTTTTCAGGAAATGCTGCTCTGTCTGGCTCACTGCGATCGGGTTTCTCAACCCGCTTTGATATCCAGGGTCAAGATTGGTCATGGCAACAGCATGGAGTTCGAGAGATCACAGCAAGTGGTCAGTATGATGGACAGCAAGTGGTGATGCATCCGCTACAGCTAAAGGGGATAACTTATCCAGATGGTCAAGGCAAAATAATTCAGAATCTAGATACTCAGATTCTGCTGACGGGGAAATATGGCAGTATCAACAACGGACAAATTCAGCTCACAAATTTACCGCTTGCTGCAATTCAAAAGTGGATGAATGTATCGATGCCATTGGAAGGGAACTTAAGCACTTCTGCAACGGTGACAGGCGACTTGAACGCAACGGCGATCGGTGGAGATGTTAGCCTTAGCCAACTTCGAGTGAAGCATATCCCTCTTCCCGAAACCCATTTGGGATTTCAATATCAGCACGATCGCTTAAAAATTACGAGCCTAAACGCTACTCGTAATTCCCCTTCCTTTCAGAACTCTTTAGTAGCTCCCCCCTCTGATGCTGTGGGAGCAGAAAAGTTCTATTTTGCAGTCAGCGCGATCGACTTTACGCTGCCTGTAGAAACGCTGCAAACTTACGTTGATTCAGGAGAGATAACCAGTCCACTGGGATTCTACGCTCAATTTCTGGATGAACAGACCTTGCAGAATATGCGATCGGCGCTGCAATACCCGCTGGATGTCAGCTCTGTTGAGGTCGCTGAGATCCTTAACTCATCGACAGGGGATGCGTGGCTGTTCTGGTTGGGAGAATTCATTCAAACAAAATCAGGTGAAAATGGTCAGGTTGCCATTGAAACTGCTTTGGTTGAAGCTGCAAAAGCCAAGCCCAAAAATGTCACGCTCATGGACGTGTTACACCATTTCCCCATCCAGAAAGTTCGCATTAATACGGGGGCTGTGATGAAGCTACTGCGATCGAAATAGCAGAACTAGCCAGGTTCAGCTCATCCTACTAAATTTGATAGTCCTTACCTAAATACCACTACCCTAAATTTTATCCAAGGGCATCGGGTGGATGAAATAAGACAGTAGCTCATTCCACATTAATTGTCCCGTAGATATCCGCATTATCGATCGATGTTTGTCCTGCATCAGAGGCAGTATTTTTTACGAACTGCGGCAGTTGCTTGAAAGAGATGACTTTGGGTGAAGGTAACGTTCCTATCTGTTCCATCAAATCTTCAGTGACCATGAAGATTGCGCCTCCTTTACCCTGTCCTGCACTCATTCCAGTTCCGCCAATAGCTCTATTATGCTCAAACAGAGTCTCCCTCAAAATGAGACGACCGGATTTGATAAAAATTGCGCCGCCAAATCCCCCACCGCTGCCGCCAAATCCCAGACCGCCCGCACTGCCGCCAAATCCGCCTTGACCGGGATTTCCAGCATTACCTATCGTTCCCCCTGTGCCGCCAAATCCTCCTGAGCCGCCGCCGCCCCCAAAGCCGCCGTCGCCGCCATCACCGCCGTTACCACCGTTCGCCATCTCAGGAGAAGTATTGCCGCCGTTGCCGCCGTTGCCCGCATTTCCAAACCCGCCAAATCCGCCGCCACCGCCAAAGGCAACTGTCCCAATGCCGCCTTGATTCTCCCAAAGTCCAAAGCTACCAAAGATTCCCACGCCGCCATTGCCGCCGTTTCCACCGTTGCCGCCGTTTCCACCGCTCACCCCTGCATTGCCGCCATTGCCGCCGTTACCCGCGTTCCCAAATCCGCCAAATCCGCCGCCACCGCCAAAGGCAATACTGCCGATGCCCCCGATGCCAATACCGTTTACCCCTGCGATCGCTCCTCGATTCGCCCACAGTTTATCGTTATGCGTGTCAATGGTAATCGGGCTGGTTTTTGTAGATGAGGGATCTAGCGTCAAGCTAACGCCATTCACGCCCAGGATTGCCCCTCGATTGACCTTCAATTTACTTTTGCTAGTTTGGATGCTGGGCTTAACATCCTGAAGGCTAGGCTGAAGCTCAGCCTGTCTTGTCTCAGCCTGCTGCATCTCACCCTGCTGACTATCGGTGCTGCGATAGGCTCCCTCTCCACCGATCGCCTGATTGTTTACAAATCTAACGGTGTTGAGCGTGACCCTGCCTTGGCTAATAAATAGTCCACCGCCCATTCCTGCGGAACCCCCTGCGCCATTTTGTCCGCTGCTGCCTTGAGCTAAGCCATCGGCGATCGTCAGGTGGCTCAGAGTCACGTCTCCTCGTTCGACATACAGGACTTGATGGGCGTGATTGCCGCTGATGGTATCGTTACCATCACCCACAATCCTCAAATTACGGGTGATTTTAGGTAAAGGACTGCTAAGCGCGATCGCGCCGCTGACTCCGCTAAGATCAATTAAATTATCATCTGGATACTCATTAGCTTGGTCGATCGCCCAACGCAGTGAGCCAACTCCGCTATTCGCAGTATTCGTGACTCGAATCAGTTTAGAACCAGCTACCTCAGCATTGAGATGAATATCAGCAAAAGCCTCTGTGGTAATGAGGCAGCTAGCGCCCAGAGTCAGGCAAGCTAACGGCAAAATAATAGACCCTAAATATTTCAGAACGTTGAACAGTAGGCGATGAACTAGATTCATAATCGCTAATCCTGCCAGGATTAGATTTTCAAACAGCTGATTATTCAAACATCAGTAGATCGCAAATCGGTTTTTGGGGCGCGCTTTGCGCGCCCCAAAAACCGAAAAGTAATGTCGTGCTTTGCAATCTACTGAACATGATTAAAAATAGAATTCATGAATGTAAGCGCACAGGCAATTAAGAATATTCCCAGCGCGTTCGTTTGCTTTGGTATCGGTTCGTACTTAGACTGCAACCAGAAACTCAGCAGCCGTGATACGAGGGGCATCACCACCCAGGTTAGAGTAGAAGATGAGATAAAGTTACTCAGCAGCATGGAGTTTGCCAGTGACCAATTTTGGGCAATACTAAACTGAGTAAACAATAATGTTTGAATGACTACAGTAGGATACAGTCCTAGGATAACAGCTAGATTTTGTTTCCAGGCGGGTGACCCTAAGCCTAGTTGTTCTGATCCTGTTTTTTGAGAGAACCACCCCTCTAGCCCAGTGCTAAACGACTTGAAGCGGTAGGTTCTAAAGAACTGCTGCCCGGATTCAAGCAACTTTTCCCGATCCTCTGATTTAAGCCAGCTGTGCAGATGCTCTGGAGAATCAAAGTGAATTAAAGAATACCACTTAAGCTGAGAACCTTGAACTGGAGAGCAAAGATCGGTACGGATGTATCCTTCGTGATGCTTTGCAGAATCAGTTAGATCGGCGTGCCATCGCTTAAAGGCTGAGCCTTTTCCTCTAGACACCGTATGCTCAACGACCAAGCTTGCAGGAGAAATTTCATCGGTCGGAAGGCTCATGCTGGCGTTCTCTGGTAGTCTGGCTCTAGTGGTCTGAGTATTGGCTGGAGCGTGCCTGTCGTTGATTCCCTTGATGCTGGCTCTGGCGATCGCCCCAATAGCCTGGGTCTGCCTGCAAGCTACTGCCCTGCCCCCTGCGCTGATTGCTACTATTCTGAGGCTGGCGAATTTTCTGAGTATCAGAGGTAACAAACTCTTCCCGAATCCATCCCTTTAGCATCGGCGAATCAGAAAACTGCACGTAATTCCACAGGTAGCCCTCATTACTCCCCACCTGCTCAAGGACGGTGACGCGATCGCCCCCCAGTCCATACCCAACTCGCTGCCTGTTGGTTCCTGGCTTGGGATAAACGTTAATCTCAAAATCTGGCTCCGGTGCAACTAGCACACTCGGCTGGTTCAGGCTCTGGTTGCTTTGATTGCTGCTATTATCCGCCCATGCAAACGGCACAAGAACAGTTGAGCAAATCACAGCAATTGCCATCAGCACTGAAACAATGAATGGTTTGAAGGTCATGATTTTAAGGGCTACTTTAACTACTGCTACTTCAACTACTGCTACTTCAACTACTGCTACTTCAAGTACTAAGGGATTGAGCTTTAGCCTCCCGTTCGTATGCGGGTTCCCCCATGATGTAAGTTGCCTCAATGGCGCGATCGTCGCCCAACATCATCAGCGTAAATGTTTGTTCTGCCAGTTCATCTATTGAAGTTGCAATGGTTTCTGGGTTGCGGAACGCCATTAGCGGCGTGGAGCGCAGATCTAGCACAACAAAGTCAGCTTCCTTTCCCGGATCGAAATTGCCGATCGTATCGCCTAGTGACAGCGCTCTTGCTCCCCCCAGCGTTGCCAAAAACAGCGCCTGAAAAGGAGAAAGCTTTTGCTGTCGCAGTTGCGCCACTTTATAGGCTTCGCTTGCTGTTTGTAGCAGCGAAAAGCTGGTACCGCCCCCTACATCAGTTCCCAACCCTACTTTCACTGGGTGTTCTGCCGACTTCGCCTGCTCAATTTTGAATAAGCCGCTGCCGAGAAACAGATTGGAGGTTGGGCAAAAGGCGATCGCTGATTCAGCTTCCGACAGCCGCTTAAGTTCTTGATCCGTCAGGTGTATTCCATGGGCAAATACCGAGCGGCTTCGCACTAGCCCAGCTTGGTCATAGGCATCTAAATAACCACTGCTCTCTGGAAATAGCTCTTTCACCCATGCCACTTCGTTCAGATTCTCAGAAATGTGCGTGTGCAGATAAACATCTGGAAATTCATCCAGCAGCTTTCCTGCAAGACGCAGCTGCTCATTCGTAGAGGTAATCGCAAACCTGGGCGTAACGGCATACAGTAGACGCCCGTTTTTGTGCCACTTCTGAATGAGGGCTTTACTATCTTGATACGAGGTTTCTGCGGTATCCACCAAAAAATCTGGAGCATTGCGATCCATCATGACTTTGCCTGCAATCATTCTGAGATTGCGACGGCTTGCCTCTTCAAAAAACGCATCAGTTGAGACTGGAAATACCGCAGTAAACACTAGAGCCGTTGTTGTTCCATTTTTCAGTAGCTCATCTAGAAAAATAGAAGCAACTTTCTGAGCATAAGCCTTATCGCTAAACTTACCTTCAGTCGGGAAAATGTACTGATTCAGCCATTCCAAAAGCTGCTCACCGTAGGCAGCAATGATTTCAGTTTGAGGAAAATGAATGTGAGTATCGATGAACCCTGGCATGATCAGTCGCCCAACGTACGAAGTGATGGGCATCGCCGCATACTTATCCTTCAGAACGTCGTAGGCTCCTAACTCCTTGATCTTACCGTCTTCCAAAATCAGCAATCCATCAGAAATATAACGGACACTTTCTGATACAGAGCTATGGAAAGGATCATCAATAAAATCTAGAAAGGAGCCGCGAAACGCCTTAAGAGAATGTTGTGGGGATTGAGCAAGGCTTGCCATGTCAGTTCAAAGATTCAGATAGAGCAACCGCTAAAGCGGTTAGGACGGAGACATTTTTGGTGGGGCGCGAAGCGCCCCACCAAAAATGTCCTAAACAAACTAGCGACTAAGCAAACTAGCGACAGCGATACGCGCGCAATTTTAATTCTCCAGCAGGTTTGAAAGAAGGATCTAAGAAGATGATTGAAAAGTATCAAAAGTTCTGCATTTGCCCCTCAGAATTGGAGGATGTAGAGGGCGATTTAAGTTGCTATCAGGCTTTTCAAGTAATTCTTGGGGTAGGGGCTTAGCATTGCTAAGCCCCTACAGCAGATCGGTTGTACAGGTTATGTAATCCACCATCCTAAACAAGGGCTTAAAACCCTTCTAAGTTAAGCGAATGAACTACGCATTGAAATAGCACTTAACTTAATCTGGGGTAGCAGCGGATTCTGATTTTACCTGAGCAGACTGTCCAGCATTCTGGGAGTCCGGCTGATTTGCCTGGTTGTTAGAGTAGCTGTACTGTCCGTCTTTGCCTTGAGCTGCCTGCTGCATTTGATCCGCCTGTTTATCTTGAGCGTACTGACTCTGTTGTAAATATTCCTCTTGTTTAGAGCTTTGATCTTCTTGAAGTTTTTGATTCGATTGCTGTACTCCTTGGAATCGATCCAAAAATCCTGCTGCATTAACCGATGCAGGACTGGCAATTAATGTAGCCATAGCAAAGAAAACACCTATAGCAACCAAAATCAATCGACGAATCATTATGTTCTCCTTAATGTACCAAACTTGTATACGATACCATCTCTAGTTCATTAAAAGATCTTGCTATTCAGCTATGCATCCTGTTCTAATGCTGTATTTTCAGCAACAAGGGGCGTTGATGTTTCTGAACTAGCAGGGTTTGTCACTGTAATCGCTGGGGCGATCGCTCCATCCCCTGCAAACTTCTTAGCAATTTCGTCGCGCTGGTTCACCAGATACACGCTGATTAGCGTTAAAGCAACACCAATCCATTGCAGTCCAGATAGCGTCTCATCTAGAAGTAAGCTGCTGAACAGTAGGGCAAAAACCGGAGTCAGAAAAATGAGAGCGCTAACGCTGGTCATATTGCCCGTTGATGCCAGATAGAAGAATATTCCGTAGGTGATTGCTGTGCCAAATACCGTCGCATAGCCTAATCCAGCCCATTCTCCAGCGTGAAGGTTTACTATCTGGCTGTCTTCCCAGATAAAGGACAGCACTGCAAGCGGTAGCCCACCCAAGATCATGTGCCAGCCCGTTGCCACAAGCGGATCAGCATGTTGCTTGACGTAACGAATAATGATGGTGCCAAAGGACATGGCTAGAGCTGCCAACAGCATTAGTAATTCGCCACTGTTTAGCAGATTTTGAATGTTAAATCCAGAAGCAACAACAGGCTGCGAGTTAACCAAGCTATCACTGCTGCTCAAAACCGCTTGAACAGCATAAGGAACAGAAATTCCCAGATTTTTCAGGAGATTAAAGAACCAGTAGGCAGGTAAGCCACACAAGCAGATGCCTGCTAGCCCAATGCCCAAACCCAGCCAGCCCCAGAGTCCAATTAACTCGCCAAATAGAAACCTTGAGAGTAAGGCAACCACCAAGGGCTGGGCATCAATCAAAATAGCGCCTATCCCGGCTCCCGTACGCACCAATCCCTCAGTGAGGAAGCCTTGAAAGATGGCGCCATCGATAAGGGCAAATAAGCCGATCCATAGCCATGCCTGCCAAGTTGTAGGTTGAGGGCGCTTCATGAGGGCTGCAACACCCAAGATTAAGACACCTGCTGGCAGAAGGCGAAAGGCGGCAAGGAAGAGCGGTGTTGTGTCGGGAATGATGAACTTCATCACGACCATCGCCGTTCCTAAGAAGAAGAAAGGAGCAATGAGAAAGAGCGGCGATCGAGTAAAGTCTGATTGTTTTACTTGTATCTGCATGAGCTTATGTCAACGTTTCTGATAAAGGTTTCGACGAGAAGGAAAAGACAGCCAGTGTTGGCTCTAGGAGTAAGGTCTACCTCAAAAAATGTTGAAGGTTATACCATAAAGCCTTACCCTTCTGATACCACTAACTGCGACCGAATCGTAGCGTCATGAAAATGAACCGAGCGACAAAGATACCCGCAATGATCCAAGTACCCCATGACACTTCACGCGCTTTGCCCTGGAACGTTTTGAGAATTGCATAGCTAATAAACCCGATCGACAATCCCTCGGCGATCGAGTAGGTCAGAGGAATCATAAAAACCGTTAGAAAGGCTGGAATCGCCACCGCCATATCGTCCCAATCAATCTCTCTAATCTCTGACAGCATCATTGCTCCCACAATCACGAGTGTCGGCGTGGTGGCAAAGGCTGGAATACCCGCGAAGAGTGGGATAAAGAACAGCGCGACCACAAATAAAGCGCCGATGACGATCGCAGTGAAGCCCGTTCGCCCGCCTTCAACAACACCCGCTACTGACTCTACATATACGGTGACGCTGGAGGTTCCGAGTAAAGGTGCAACAGTTGTTCCAAAGGCATCTGCCATCAGCGCTTGGTTTGCCCGTGGAAGCTGACCATCACGACCAATATAGCCTGCCCGCATTCCCACACCCGTCAATGTTCCAATGGTGTCAAAAATATCGACGAACAAGAAGACAAACAGCACGGCCAGCCAGTCGATAAAGTTTTGGCTATTCAGTTGGGCAAGACCGCCGATCGCCTGTCCCATTAGCGCCTGGGGAAGCTCTGGAAAAGCAAAGATGCCTTTGGGCCAGGGCGCAACTCCTGAGATCCACGCCAGTAAACCCGTTGCAATAATACCCAGCAAGAGCGCTCCTCTGACTCGCCGCACCACCAGTCCTGCGGTGATCAGCAGCCCAATTGCCGCCATTAGCGTATTAGGTTCGGCAAAGCTGCCGAAGGCGGTTTTGGTTGCTTCATTTGCCACAATTAATCCTGCACCCCCCTCGTTCACAGCGCCCGACAGACCAATGTAGGAAATGAACAGACCAATTCCGCCTGCTGTCGCGTGCTTAATGGAGGAAGGAATTGCCTGAATCAAATGGCGACGAATGTCGGTGAACGTTAAAACAATGAAGACTAGACCCTGAATAAATACGCAAGATAATGCCAATCGCCAATCGATTTTAAGTCCAATGACGACGGAAAAGGCAAAGAAGGCGTTTGTGCCCATCCCTGGAGCTAGCCCAAAAGGATAGTTCGCGAAAAACCCCATGCAAAAAGTGCCAATTGCCGATGCAATCGCAGTAGCCACGGCGAGTTGAGAAAATAAATCGCCAGGTGTTTCCAGAAAAATGGCGTTTGACAAAATGATGGGATTTACCACCAAGATGTATCCCATCGTCATAAAGGTGGTGATGCCCGCCAGAATTTCTGTTTTGAACCCTGTTTTATAGAAATTAAATTTAAAGTAATTCGCGATCGCAGTTTGCCAACCGTTATAGGGGGGAGGTTGGGGCGGATCTAATCGTTCAATGTCAATATCTGTCTTCAAAGCAGCTTTCTCCCACCAACTTGTGTAACTCCGGTGCAACTCCGGCTTTTACTAACAAAAATTTAGCAAGGCGTTATTTTGCTCAAATAATAAGAAGATTGTCAGGCTCTAGTTGTCACATTTAATACAATATTGCCGCAAACTAACCCTCTGCTCAATCCATTTACTTTAGAGTATTTAACTATTTTTCTATGCTCTTGCTCAAACGATTTAGCTTCAATAAAACTATAGCTCTGTATGACTCATCAAACTTGCTAATAATCTACTAACAATTTGCCAACAATTTGCTAACAACAAACCATCATTTTGATAGTTTTTCTACTCGCGCCGCAGTCATCTCTGAATTTTGCTCTTCTAAAGTTCTCAACGATACAAAATTACCCGATAAAATTTGTTATGTATACTGTATACAGTTAAGAAATTGTAAAACTAAACCTCTCTGCTTTTTCGCATCTTGGTACAGTTTAAGTGGATTCATTTTTTATGCGGAGGTCTGGAATAGTACTGCAATGTTAGTCACACAACAGTCTGTATTGCGTCGGTTCTGGTATCCAGTTGTTCCTATTGCGGATTTATCAGATGGGTTGAAGACATTTGAATTACTAGGCGAGAAAATTCTCCTCTGGCTAGACTCAGACGATCGACCGATCGCCGCTCAAGATCGCTGTTGCCATCGATCGGCTCAACTCTCCTTGGGCACTGTGATTAACGGCAATATTTCATGCCCTTATCATGGGTGGCAATTTGACGGCTGTGGCACTTGCGTTCATGTTCCACAACTGAAGCCAGATCAGGCAATTCCTGCGAGTTACCAAATACAGGTTTACCCCTGTGTGGAGCGATATGGCTATGTCTGGGTTTGTCTAGGAGAACCCCTGACGGACATTCCGACGATCGCTGAAGCAACTGATCCTGCCTTCCGTCTAATTCATGAGTTTTACGAACCGTGGCGATGCGCTGGATTACGCGTGATGGAAAACGAGTTTGACTTGGCTCATCCAACCTTCGTTCACACCGCAACCTTTGGTAGCGAAAACCATCCTATTCCCGATGTGCTAGAAGTGACTGAAACTGAATGGGGACTCCAAGTACGGGGGACTCTAGGCGTTGTCAATCCAGAGTTGCAGCAACAGAATCTAGGCATGAATGAACAACAAACAGTTCGTACTTTAGATATGGTTTGGTTCATGCCGTTTACGGTTAGGTTGCGGATTAATTATCCTAACGGACTGGCTCATGTCATCGTGAATACCATGACGCCTATTAATGACTCAACTTCTCAGATGGTACAGTTTTGCCTCCGCAACGATACGGAGACAGATACACCCAGCCAAGATGTAATTGCCTTCGATCGAGCTGTTACTTTAGAAGACAAGCGGATTCTAGAATCGACTGATTATGATGTGCCGCTAAGTCTAAACCAGGAACAGCATATGTTCACAGACAAACCTGGAATTATGATGCGGAAAAAGATAGCGGCTCTCCTAAAAGCGCAGGGTGAGGTGGAATATACCAAAGAGCAGAATCTAGGCAGAGTAACAGAATTCTCTGATCAATCCAATCAGAATAAATCTAATCAGAATACATCTAATCAAGACAAGCCTAATCAAAACCATGTCTCAATCAAAATACTACACTCATAGAACAGCTAAAATCGTTTAGGGTTCAACTGGCGGCAAAGGGCGATCGCCCTAAATAAGAGGGTAGGAATTATTACTTTAGAGCGGTGCAGAGTAGAGGGAAATGGAAAATATTAAGCTTTGAGAGCTAAATCATCAAGTTGCGATTGTGTTCTTCAAAATCAATGCTTTAGAGATTATCTGAAAAGTATCAAATGTTCTGCATTCGCCCCTCAACCCCCCAATTCTGCGAGACTTTCGAGCCAGTTCTTGTTCAAAGTCCCCTAGAATTGAGGGATTTGGGGGGCGATTTGGGTAGCAATCTGCACTTCTCAGACATCTTCTTAAAGTGGGTTGAATCCAATCTCCACATAGCGCTTTTTCTCTGTCTGGCAGCCTTTTTCCTGGGAATGCTCACAGGTATTCTGATGAGTCAGCAAACCTTGCAGAGACAGCGAACCGATTTGTTGGAAGAGAGTCAGCAGGTAGAAGTAGCCTTGCGACAGAGCGAAGCTAAATTTAGACGCTTTGCTGAATCTAATGTGCTTGGGGTCTATGTCGCTGATTTTAATGGAGCTATTTTTGAAGCCAACGATGCCTTCTTGGAGATGGTCGGCTATACCCAAGATGATCTGAGCGCAAATCAGATGAATTGGGCTAACATGACTCCACCGCAGTATGTTCAACTGGATCAGCAAGCGATCGCAGAACAAAAAACTCAGGGAGTTTGCAGCGCATTTGAGAAAGAGTATTACCGTAAAGATGGCAGCCGAGTTCCAGTGCTGTTTGGTTGTGCCGTTTTTGATGCAGAGCAGCAGCGATCGATCGGCTTTGTGTTAGATCTCAGCGATCGCAAACGGGCGGAAGCCGCGTCTGTTCTTGAAGAACGCAACCGCATAGCCCGCGAAATTCATGACACGCTAGCCCAAGCGTTTACCAGCATTATTGTTCACCTGGATGTTGCCACGCGTAAGCTGACGATCGATCCTATCCTTGCTCAAGAATGCATTCAAACCAGCTATGACTTAGCTCAGTCTGGACTATCCGAGGCGCGGCGATCGGTTACCGCTTTGCGCCCTCTCTATTTAGAAGATGGCGATCTCTACAATGCCCTCTGTCAGTTGGCTAGGCAGATGTTCGCCCACAGTCCAATGCAGCTTGTCTTTAATCAAGAGGGAACGCCCTATTCGCTTCTCCCAGAAACCGAGCATCATCTACTTCGTATTGGGCAGGAAGCGTTGATGAATGCCTGCAAGTATGCCAAGGCAACTGAAATTCAGCTGAGTTTGAGGTACGAGCCAGCCCAGTGTGTTTTACAAATTAAGGATAATGGGATAGGGTTTGCGCTGGATAGCGTTTCGGACACTGTTGGAAGCGGCTTTGGTCTATTGGGAATGACGGAACGGGCTGAACGGATTGGGGCACAGTTGACCATCCAAAGCGCTCTGAGCCAGGGAACGGAAATCCTTGTATGGGTCAATCAAGATATGGGTCATTCAGGGAACCTCTCATGAATTCATCTCCTGTTATTCGCGTTCTGCTCGCGGATGACCACCCCGTATTGGGTCAAGGACTAGCCATGCTGTTGGAATGTGAGCCGGATATCACGGTCGTCGGACAGGCTCTCAATGGTAGGGAAGCCATTGAACTCTTTCGTCAACACCAACCCGATGTCACGCTAATGGACTTACGGATGCCAGAAGTGAGCGGAGTGGAAGCGATCGCCGCAATTCGGGCGGAGTTTCCCCAGGCTCGAATTATTGTACTAACGACTTATGACGGCGACGAAGACATCTATCGCGGGCTGCAAACAGGCGCAAAGGGCTATCTGCTCAAGGGAACTCGGCTTGAAGAGTTATTAAATGCCATTCGCACGGTCTATCGTAACCAGTCCTACATTCCGCCTCACATAGGCGCGAAACTAGCAGAACGCATGGGCACGTCAGAGTTGAGCGATCGAGAGCTAGAGGTGCTTCGCTTAATGGCAAAGGGTAAAAATAATCCTCAGATCAGCGCTGACCTGAACATCGCCGAGAGTACGGTTAGATTTCACATCAGCCATATTTTGAGCAAGCTGGGCGTGAGCGATCGCACTCAAGCGGTGATTACAGCAGTACAGCGGGGTATCGTGGATTTGTCGGTTTGATTCAATTGAGGTACGCTAGCTATCCCAACATTTTGATAGGTGTAAAACTCAATGTTGAGCTGGCGACAACATTTAATGAATCTTCTATTAATGAATTTTCTAAGGTAAAAGGCAAATTCTCATTTGCGATTTTCACCAACGAAGGGGTATGTCATCTCGAATTAGTTCTGTTCTCAAGTTTTGCATCTGCATAACCTGAGCTGTGATGATATAGCGCTACGCGCTTAGATCCAATGAGTTATTTTTTGAGAGCCGCGCGGCTCTCAAAAAATAACTCGTCCTAACTCAATTACGTAATGCCATATTGTTTCGTTATCTTTTATTGCTACTGTCAGCTCGAATATTCAATGCGATGTCAGTATGGAACGTAAGACTGAATAGATCAGGCTGGCTCACGCAGCGGCAGATTGCTATTGGTTCCCATCATCGTTGCAATATCCCTGTACCCTTTAAACCTGGAATCCTATGATTATCTGGAATACGATCGTTAACGCACGAAAACTGGCTGGCTCAGTAATAATTGGCGGTCTGCTCTGTCTCCCGTTGGTTCCTACTGCCGCTCGTGCTGGCATTGACCAAGCTCCGATGCTTCTGGCTCAAGAACAGAATGTTCGGATTGCTACTTTACAGTGTGGCGGTTACACGATCACCATCCGTACCGAAGGCAGTGCAGCTAGCGACAGCTACTCCTATTTGACAGATGGTCTTTTTCTAACTAATGGCACCCGCGACGGTGAAACCTACCTTTTCTATAACAATGACTACGAGTACAAAGTTGTGACCCAAGGCGGTGGTTCTGGCAGTCTAACGGTTTCCCACTATGGAGAAACCATGATGACTAAGCAGTGCACTTGGTCTTGATGCAGCGGTATTCTATTCACCTACTATCAGCAAATAGCCAAAGAACTTGGGAAATAACTGTTGTCGCTTTAGCTTCGTGATGACTTGCTCCATCAGTTAGCGTTGAATCTCATTGCCGAGTTGAGTCAGGATGCACTGCCCGATCGCGTTTATGTTGAATCATTAACTCACACCCTGATCGCGCATCTCGTTAGAAAATATGCAGTTATGGAAAATCAGGCGATAGATCAAGCGATAGATCAGGCGATAGATAGGAAATTGCCTTCCCATAAACTCGCGCTTGTCATAGACTACATCGATCAGCATCTTGATGCCGTTGTCTCTTTGGAAGCGATCGCTAGAGTGGCAAACATGAGTTCTTCCTATTTCTTGACTCTTTTCAAGCAATCCACTGGATTGACTCCACACCAATACGTTATGGCTCAGCGCATCAAAAAAGCGAAAGCCTTGCTGATCCAAACCCAGATGTCGATTGGAGATATTGCTAGCCAAACCGGGTTTGCAGACCAAAGTCATTTAACTCGCTTAATGCGAAAGCATACAGGCTTAACCCCAAAAATCTTGCGGAATGATTTAGCTAGCAGCAATCAAGAAATCCTTTTCAACGCCGTAGGTCAGTAGAGACGCACCGCATCTGTCATCAGGACAACGCCTCAAAGTAGACCGAAGACGATCGCTCGGCACACTATCACTCCTATCTGTACTCAATAGCAAAGAGAAAGCTGTACTCTGCTACAGAACCTTTTGCTACAGAACCTTAAGTGAAAAAGTGCAATCTTTGAGACGCTGAATCTTAATGGGTCTATTCCCGTTGCCCATAGCCTTAAAGGGATGAATTTTTGTTTGAGAGGGGCGCTCCGCGCCCCTCTCAAACAAAAATTCATCTCAGCGCTCAGCATCACCTAGCTCATATAAGCTTAGTCAGATATCACTTTCAGACCTTAAAGGAATTTAATATGATTCGACAGCTAAAACGATGGCAGATGGGTTTATTTGCCCTGGCAGCCGTCCTCAGCATTACCCTTGCCAATTGCGCCCAGCAGAGTACCGCCCCTACCCCTGGAGCCAGCGCCAGCCTCGCATCCGGCGCTCCGGCAGCGACAGCCCTGGTATTTGGCACAGGCGGCGATCCGGTCAACCTGGAACCGGGCAACTTTGAAGACAGCAACTCTGGCTACGTTCAGGATCAAATCTACGATCGACTAATTCGCTTTAAGCCTGGAACTGCCGATCTAGAGCCAGGACTGGCAACCGAATGGTCAGCGTCTGCTGACGGCAAAACTTGGACATTCAAGCTGCGAGACGGCGTGAAATTTCATGATGGCACAGACCTCAACGCCGCTGCCGTAGTGGCTAACGTCAATCGCTGGTGGGACGAAAAAGACGCGCTGGGCTTCCGCGATGCTGGGAAAACCTATGCCATTTGGTCAAGCCTGTTTGGTGGCTTCAAAGGCAGCGAAGATTCGCTGTTGCAGGACGTGAAAGCCGTTGATGCTAAAACCGTCCAGTTTGTTTTGAAAGACCCGTTTGCCGCATTTCCAGCCGCGATCGCCTCTAACTACTTTGGGATTGCCAGCCCCGATGCCATCAAAAAAGCTGGAGCTAGCTATGGTACTCCCAGTTCGACGGCAGTTGGCACAGGTCCCTACATTCTCAAGGAATGGCGATCAGGCGATCGCATCGTGCTAGACAAAAACCCTAGCTTCTGGAAGGGCGAACCTAAGATGCAGCAGGTGATTTTCCGTACCATCAAAGAACCTGCCGCCCGTCTGGCAGAACTGCGCTCAGGCAGCATTGACTTCACGGTAGATATTGCTCCTGACCAGTTAAAAGAGCTGCAAGCCGACCCTAACCTGAAGGAGATTCGCCGCCCGTCCTTTAACGTGGGCTACTTGGCGCTCAATCCCAGCTTTGAGCCATTTCAGAAAAAAGAGGTGCGTCAGGCAGTAGCCATGGCGATTAACCGCAAGGCGATCGTCGATTCCTTTTGGTCCGGTCTGGCAAAAACGGACGCTCACTTTATTCCCCCCTCAATGCAGGCTTACCAGGATGCCAGCCTGAAGGAGTATGAGTACAGCCCTGACAAAGCCAAGGAGATGCTGGCGGCGGCAGGTTATCCCGACGGCTTTGACTTAGAGCTGTGGTATATGCCTGTCTCACGTCCCTATTACCCCACTCCCAAACCGATCGCCGAAGCCTTTGCCGCAGACTTGGGAGCGATCGGCATTCGGGTCAAGCTCAATACCAAAGACTGGGCGGCGTATCTAGCCGATCGCCTCAAAGCTCCGGGCTTTCAGGCTTACATGATGGGCTGGACAGGCGACTATGGCGACCCCGACAACTTCCTCTACTACCACTTCAGCCCCAGCGGCACCAAGGACATTGGTAACTGGAAGAGCGATCGGGTCGCTACCCTACTAGAGAATGCTCGTCAGGACAGCAAGGAAACCGAGCGCGCCAAAATGTACGCTGAGGTGGACAAAATTACCTACGAAGAGGCGGTGCGGATTCCGATCGTCCATTCGGAGCCGCTGTTGGCGCAGCGCAGCAATATCTCAGGGTGGCAGCCCAGCCCGCTGGCTACAGAACCCTTTGATGCGATCGAGAAGAAGTAGTTCTAGCGAGGTCTTTGGATATCCAAAGACCTCGTTTTTATATCCCCCCATCTGCCATGCTGCAATATATCGGCAAACGCCTGTTTGATCTTCTACCCGTCCTTTTAGGAATCACCCTACTGGTATTCCTGTTTCTCCAATTGATTCCCGGCAATCCGGCAGTAGTTTTGCTGGGACCTCGCGCCACTCCGGATCAAATTGTCGCTTTGCAAGAGCAGCTTGGGCTAAATCGACCGCTGCCGCTGCAATACCTTGCTTTTCTGGGCAGACTCATTCGGTTTGATCTGGGCAAAAGCATTCTCAGCGGCGTACCGATCGCTCAGGAGTTAGCCATCCGCTGGCCCGCAACTTTTGAGCTTTCGGTGGCTGCCATGCTGGTGGCGATGCTGCTAGGTATCCCTGCCGGAATTCTGGCGGCCGTCCGCAAAAATGGCTGGATTGATAACTTAGCTATGAGTGCATCGCTACTGGGTGTATCTATGCCTGTCTACTGGCTAGGGCTGCTGTTGATCTATCTATTTGCCGTCAATTTGCACTGGCTGCCCCCCAGCGGTCGTTTGGGCGTGGGTGTACAGCTTCAGCCGATCACAGGGTTCTACATTCTCGATTCAATCCTGCGGCTGAATTTTCCGGCGCTTCTAGATGTGCTGTCTCATCTAATCTTGCCCGCCATTACGGTAGGCACGATTCCCCTCGCCATCATTGCCCGCATCACTCGCAGCGCCATGTTAGAGGTGCTGTCTCAAGACTACATTCGTACCGCTCGCGCCAAAGGCTTGATCGAGCGTTGGATCATCATGAAGCACGCCCTCAAAAATGCGCTGCTGCCTGTAATCACCATCATTGGGCTGCAATTTGGGACGCTCTTGAGCGGCGCCATCCTGACGGAAACTATCTTTTCATGGCCAGGGATTGGCTCCTGGATCTATGAGGGCATTTTGGCGAGAGATTATCCGGTGGTGCAAGGCGGCGTGGTGTTTGTGGCGATCGTCTTTGTCTTAATCAATCTCCTCATCGATATTTCCTACGCCTTCCTTGATCCCAGAATTCAATATAAGTAATCAGGATAGGACTTACGCAAGCCCTCTAGCTGTAGTGCATTTTT
>NZ_JCACIN010000048.1:0-3303 GCF_059504425.1 Drouetiella sp. | reverse complement strand
TGCGTTGATGCTGCCTTTAAAGAGTGTCCTAACGTATGTGCGTAGCGCTATACCAGTTTTATCACCTCCTTAAATGGGTTGAAGAAATGGGTTGAGGGCTTTCACCCAGACAATTTGCAGTCGAGTGGTTGTGGAATTGCACTTGAACAACAGCTTAATCGGCAACCCTCCAGCTGTCGCTAGTCCTGAGATTGGAATACGTGTATCAAAGAAGTTGGGTTTTGGACTAACGGTAGTTAAGGAAACAGCCCTTACTTTCGTTGGGTTCAATTTAATCTGAAGCTTGTATAGTGAAATCGTGTCCAATCACAAACTTTTAGGAAAATCCTGTTCTTAATCTAGAGGTTGCTATGGACACAGCACTGGCTCAACTCCACGATCGCCTCTCTGTTCTGGAACAGGAGAATGCCCTGCTGCGGTCGCGGCTCCAGTCCTGTGAGCACTCCTATGCCTTACTGCAACTCAGCGTCAGCAACTTTTCAGAACATCGCCTTTTAGAAGCTACTGCCCAAGTTGCTAGTGCTTTACTGACGATTTCGCCTCTTGATCAAGCCGTCAACACAGCTCTACAAATCATTGGCGAGAGTTTGGAGACTGATCGCGTAGCGGTGATCGAGAATTCTGTCCCTTCCTTTAACTCTGCATCTACAGGGTGGAAAGTGTTGTATGAATGGACTTCTCCTCATACCACGCCACAGATTTCTCATCCTGATTTATCACAAGGAACCTGGGAGGGCATTGAGGAGTGGTACGAGCGTTTGAGTCAAAATCAAAGCATTAGCTGTCTGCTGGAAGAAATGCCTGAACCTTTCCGAAGTGGGCAAGCAGAACTAGGATTGAAAGCGCTCTATGCTGTTCCCATTTTTGTCGAGGATAAGTATTGGGGAGTTATTGGATTTGATGACTGCCGTGAAGCAAAACGTCGCAGTCCAGCAGAACTGTCGGTATTGAAGATTGCTGCTGATTGTATCGGCAGTGCCATTCAGCGAGATCGCACTCAGCAAGCTATTCTAGAAGCGGAACAAGCGCGATCGACTGAACTAGAGAAGGTGAATAAGGCGCTTAAGCGAACGGTTGATGTGCTGGCAATAGAAACAGACCTTGATCGCTTTTTAGGACAGGTGCTCCGAGTGATTGCGGATCAACTGGAAGCGCCGCTAGCAGAGTATTGGTATCATCCCGAACCCGCTAATCTTGCTTATGTCGGGCTCACATACTGGCAGGGGCAGATTCTCAAACCAGAGGAACAGCCAGGGCATGTTGGCTCATTTGGCTACCCTGTGCCAGCAGAAATGATTCAGCGAGAAAGCCTGCACCATCGCCGGGGCCACTTCATCACTGAAGATATGGTAACCAGTCCGCTTCTTATCCAGGTTGCCCATGAATCTGGCTTAGATGCTGGCGCTTGGTACGGCTCGCGTGGGGTTAGCAGTGCCCTCAATGTGCCGTTGATTTTAGGTGACAAGACAATCGGGGCACTGATTGTCTTTTTTTCAGGGAGCCGTCCTTTCACTGAGCCACAGATTGAACTTGCCTATGCCTTGGCGCAACAGGTAACACTGGCAATTCAACTCACACAATTGGCAGAAGAAGCCAAACAAACGGCGATCGCCCGTGAGCAAAAACAAGCGGCTCAGCATCAGGCCGCAGAACTGGCTAGAGCCAACACCCTGCTACGCAATAGCTTAAGCGACCTATCTACAAATCCCAATCTCAACGATATTTTGGGCCACTTGCTAGTGGAAGTCGTTCGCTATTCGGGGGCTTCGGTGGGGCATATCTTCAGCTATGATGCTGACCAGAACACCCTTAACTTGACCATTCGCTGCCAGGATGAGCAGCATTTTTTCACTCCTGCTGACGATGAACCGATCTTATTTCAATCCCCCATTTCTGTTGAGCGCACCCTGATTTTTTCCCAACTTTGCGAACAGCCCAGGCTAGCTGTCCTTAATCAAGAAGACTTTGAAGGACGGTTGTGGCAAGATGTCTCAGAATGGTTTCAAAGCCGTGGTTATCAGGGTACAAGTACCTGTGTGTTGATGGTCGGCGATCGCCCCCTGGGACTCTTGGCAATGGCGTTTCCACAGCCAGTCGCGTTTAGTTCAGTCGAGGAAGAATTGGTTCTGGCTCTGGCTCAACAGATTGCCTTAGTGCTTCAAATAACAATCTTAGGAGAAGCTGACAAGCAAGCGGCGTTAGCGAAGCTGAACGAAGTTCTTGCCCGTGAAGGAGAAATAGCAGCCTTAGAACAGGTGGCAGAACTTGCAAAAGCGAATGCCTCATTGCGTCGCTCCGTGACACACCTCAGCAGCACAGATAGTTTGCACTCATTTCTGGTGGCGGCGCTTCAGGGGGCAATTCAGTCTAGCCGTGCCGCAACGGGAGCGATATTTCTCTACCATAGCGCCTCCCATACGCTACAGATGGTGGCTTTAGTGTTACATGGAGAAGTGATAGACATTGCTACTGATCCTCGTGCTGAACTCTGGCGTCCGCCTATGCCCGCCGACCTGACGCAGATTTTGCAGATGATGCAAGACCCATACCACCAGGTTATTTGGTTTACTCAGGATCAACCGTTATCAGAAACCTGGCAATTTTCGCGCCCCTGGCATCAGCAGCATGGACACAAAACTGTCTCCATGATCCCGTTGGCGATCGGTGAACAAGTATTAGGCTTTATGGGACTTGCTTTCACCACGGATAAACCACCAAGCGAGTTTCGCTTTGAGCAGTGCCGCAGCTTTGCTCACCACGCCGCCCTGGCTATTCAAATGGCTCAGTTAGCTGAGCAAGCTAAGGACGCGGCTTTATTAGAAGAGCGTAACCGCATGGCAAGCGAGATCCACGATACCCTTGCTCAAGCCTTTACGGGAATTTCCCTTCAGATCGAAGTAGTCAAATCGCTGGTTCATGAAGAATCCCAAACCATCCAGCAGATTCTCAAACACATCAGTCAACTGGCAGAATCCGGACTGAGCGAAGCGCGGCGATCGGTCTGGGCACTTTATCCGCTTGCTGCTGAGTATGCAGACTTAGCGCAACTGCTCTACGAAAGCGTAGAACAAATGACTCGTAACACCTCGATCGCCGTTGATGTTAATGTGCAGGGAAGCCCTTACAGCCTGCCGCCCTTCATCGGCATGAACCTGCTGCGCATTGGGCAAGAGGCCGTTACCAACGCCCTGAAGCATGCTCAGGCTGATACAATTGCCATCGAACTTGTCTACGACAGTGATCGTATCAGCCTCACCATCTACGACAATGGGCGAGGCTTCACCCCACCCACCACGCTCGACA
>NZ_JCACIN010000047.1:0-53497 GCF_059504425.1 Drouetiella sp. | reverse complement strand
GGAGAGATGACATAACTACCCTATCAAGCACTTAACTAGAATGAAATAGCCCTGGGGGTTGAGGAGGGCGATCGGGTGTCCAGAAAAATCGAATTGAGTGATTTGGGCTTCCGCTAGCTATCCAACGGGGAGATTTTTGATAACAAGGGAGTCAAGCAGGAAGCAGAACGCGAACTCAAGAATTTGACTTAATAATTTCGATATGGATAGCCCAACGAAGCTACTTTCTCTAGAGTGCTGCGAGGTTAACTTAACGAAGCGCTCTGCCTGATTCCTAATGCCTGAAAGCCCAAATTCAAAACAGAGACATAGACAATGATTTTCTGAGCTGCAACCTGAAATTCAAGTCCTTCTCGCGTTGTCAGATCCGGACCGTAGAACAAAATACCAATATAAATCGACAGAATTACCAGATAAAGCAAATTGAGTACAAGATACTGTTTTCGCCAAAGGTTTCTCATCTGTAGCGCACTCAGACATACGATAAACCCCAGCAGCAGGCTAAATGCCGCCTTCACAAAGCTGTTGTGGGCAGACAGTATCAAGTCCCAAGGCGTTGCCGCAATGCCGATAAAGCAAAGACCGCTCAACACAGCAAAGACCTGAGCCGCATACCCAAAAATGCGATCGCCCTCTCGATTCGCGATCGACTTCCATGTGGTTGAAAACACCAACAGCGCCAGTCCAACCGAGGAAAGAGCAACGATAAACATCACCATTGAGGTGGTGTTGCTCAAACCAGAATAGGTCTTTGTTGCGCCTAGGTCACTGAAAAAGTTTTGAAAAAATAAGTAGCGATCGCTCTGTGGCTCAAATTTGGCGCTGCCAGGATAGGTGAACATAGCGGCGATCGTCAAAACTATAAACTGCGCTGAGGCATAGAGCAGCAGATTAGCTTTACGAACTACAGTTTTTGCGCTTTTGTCTTTCACAGCTTGCCTATTTTTCTTGTCAGTATAGCAATCGCCAAGGCGGTTAGAACGGGGACAGCTATATCTAAATTTATTGAGTTAGTTGTTCGCCTTTATAGTCTATTAGTTTTGAATGAGAAGCTTGGCTGAACATATCTACGCATAGTGGCTCTAGACGAGGTCATTTACTATCAGCTTCTTTCAGCAGATAGCGTGCGTTTTATAGCCAGATTTGAATTTTGTGAACTCAATTTATTTGGCGCGATCGCTCTGTAATCGCTCTGTCATTGACTCACAGGCAAGTTTATAAGAGACATCAGGCGATCGAACCGCTACAAAATTGAAAAGAAATAATTCATTCGTATCTTACCCATTAAGTCAGTAATTCTGCGATGAGAGATTCGGATGATAAAGCTGATTATGGGAAATGGATGTATTCATCCGGCAATCTTTTGAGGATCTAGCTGGACGGTCAAAAGGTTGGCGGCTCGACATCTTGACTACCCATTTTTTGACGCTATGGCTTTCAATCCATGAATCTTCACCCCAAGCTTGATCTATATGCCTCACTAGCTCGTTTCAGGTTTCTCAAAGGCAGCTATATTGCCAAGATCATGGTAGTAGCCTTTTTGGGAACTCACATACCGTTACTTGCCCTAGTCTTCAGTTTCATCCTCTCCAATACTTATTCTTGGGAAATAACGGCGCGAGTTCTGAGTATCGCGCTGTTGGCAACTTTGATAGGTACAGCTGCGACTCTTTATGCGCTGCGCTGCCTCCTTGCTCCCGTGATTCTGACTTCCACAGCGCTACAAGACTATCTAAATACCCAAGCCTTGCCGAAACTGCCAACCGAATTTACTGATGAAGTGGGCGCATTGATGGCAAACACATCTCAAACGCTTCATCAATTAGATGAGTTGATTCACTACATTAGTAGCTATGATGCGCTCACAGGATTGCCCAATCGGAATCTATTTTGCGATCGCCTCTATCAAACTCTATCTCAGCCTCAGAATAGTCAGCGACTCGTTGCCGTTCTTTCATTGAGAATTGACGAGTTCACTTCTATATGTCATGCGTTAGATCGCAACAAGTCAAATTTGCTGCTAAGAGGAGTTGCCCAACGGTTGACAGCCTGTGTTTCTGAAACTGATTTTTTAGCACATTTGAATGGAGATGAGTTTGCGATCGCCCGCGTTGAACTCACCTCCTTTGAGAGCATAATTAATCTAGCTCAAATCCTTCTCAGCACCCTGTCAAAACCCTTTCTGATAGAAGGCGATTTGATTCATATTACGATCAGTATTGGTATTGTGATCAATGATCTAGAGGATCAGCAAGGGGTAGATCAGCTTTTACAGCAGGCTCACCTAGCGCTACATCAGGCTAAGCAGCGAGGGCGGAGTCAATATCAATTTTATCTGCCTGAGATGAATGTTCGATTGCAGGAACACTTGACGCTAGAAAACGCACTGCATGGGGCGCTAGAGCGCAATGAAATGATGGTTTTTTACCAGCCTCTCATTGATTTAGATAGTGGGCGGGTGACGGCAATGGAGGCTTTGGTTCGTTGGCAGCACCCGGCTCTAGGGCTAGTTTCCCCAGCCGCTTTTATTCCTATTGCCGAAGCCAATGGCTTGATTGTGCCCATCGGCGAATGGGTTTTGCGAACGGCTTGCGCCCAAAATCGGGCTTGGCAGCTTGCCGGGTTTTCCCCTATTCGCATCTCGGTGAATCTATCGGCGCGACAGTTTGAGCAGCCTAATCTGGTTAAAATTGTCAGCCAGATTCTGGAGGAAACTGAGCTAGATGTCTCTTATCTGGAGTTGGAAGTGACTGAAAGCTTCTTGATGGTTGATATGCAGCGATCGGTTAAAACCTTAGAGCAACTCCGAGCATTAGGAATCTCTCTGGCTCTAGATGACTTTGGCACAGGCTATTCTTCGCTAAATTACCTGAAACGCTTTCCGGTCAACATGCTGAAGATCGATCGCTCCTTCGTGCAGGATGTCACCTCTAATCCTGATAGTGCCGCCGTGACCAATGCCATCATTGCTCTAGCGAAAAGTCTGCGGCTCAGCATCACTGCTGAAGGGATAGAAACTCAAGAGCAGCTAGACTACTTGCATCAGCGAGGCTGTGATGAAGGTCAGGGTTTTTACTTTAGTCGCCCTGTGCCTGCGGATGCGATCGTTCAGATGTTGCAAGATAAGACTGTGCAGGATAAGACCGTGCAAAGCAGTATGGCAAACGACAATGCGCTAGAGAATAACCTTGATCCCAGAAACACAATGCTTCAAGATCAGCTACAGGTTCTCAGCCCAAATTAGACAACCTGATGCACAAAGCTGAGGGTCGCCCAAGTGTTCACGTCAAGTGCGTAGGTGTCTGCCGGAACTTCGACCTTGGGCAGAGCCAACACCAATGGCGCACTCGCTTGATGTAAATCTTGTAGTAGAGCCTGCACAACCTCTAAGGGATTGGTCAACAGGACGACGCGCTGGGTATCCGTCTTGGGACGAGTCGTGGCTAAGGTTTGGTAGGTTTGTGTCAGGGGAGCGCTGCAAAACACAACATGAATTTCTGCCAACCCAGCCGTCTGCATTTTCCAGCCCGGTTCTGAAGGAGGAACCGTCACGCTTTCGCCTGGAGCCAGGATCGTTTGTTCCAGCATATCTGCCTCACCCGGATAAAAAGCGATCGCATTTCCTGCCGCATTTAACCCCAACAGCACAAAGTAAACAGGGCGATCGCCGTAGTTAGCCAAGCGGTATTGGATCTGGCTACCAACGGATAGCGTTAATTTTGCATCGCCCAATGCCGGATCGCTTTCGGGAGCCGTCCAGATTGATCGGACTGTTTCTCGGTGCATCAAAGCTTGCGGCTTGAGGGGCTGGGGCTTGATTTGTGATGAGGATATTGGCTCTAGACCGACTCGTTCTAGCGTTACCCGTACACCCAGCCTGGATGAACCTTGGTTTTCGGTCAGGCGCAACCATTTCGTCGCCAGCAGGGTTTTCAGCTCTGGTGTGACGCGATTGACCGCTGTTTTTACGGCTTCATCATCTTGAATTAGCGTACTCAAAATAGCATCCCGACTTGGATAGAACAAACCATAGCCATTTTGAGCTGATGGAGTAGATGGATCAAGAGATGCCGTCAGTGGGTAAGCAGACTGATTTTTGCCAAACAAAAAATCGGCTGGCTGTTCTCCAGCAATCACCGAAGATACTCTAGGAATGGCGGAAAAAGCGCTGGTAGCATCGACCCGTTCGATCCGCTCTAGGCTGGCATCGATCGCCACCGTCAGCCCCACGCTACGCGGTAAGATCCGTACCTGCTCCTGCACCCATTGCCCTACTAGGGGGCGATCGGCTTCTGAAATGAGACGGGTTTTGAACATTAGCCCTTCTCGCGATCGAATCTGGTGCAGGGTAGGGTGGGTAAAGTCTTGAAGAGATTGGGTAGAGCTTTGAGGAGATACGCCACTAGAACTGATTGCGAGCACCGATGCCCCGTAGTTCTCTAAAACTGCTGCGGGCAAACCAGCCAGCCAGACTTGCGCTTTACCCTCTTCATCTACGGCGTGAATTACGCCATCGGCGTTAGGTGAGGACGCAAAGCCCTTGGCAATCCCGGATGACAGCAACTGGGAGGCTTGATCCAGCCTCACCCTGGTGAAGCCAATTGAGTTAGGGACAAAATAGAGCGTTGTTGCGGGTGTTGCCCACCAAAGCTGTTGGGTAAGGGCGTAGGTGAGTAGCCCCGCGCTAAAGCCACTCCACTGAGCTTCGGCGGCAATTTGATTAGCGTGAGCAGCAGACAGCAGCAGTCCTGGAACCTGCCCCGATCGCCACTGGGCATGAATTTTTGCTTTAGAAATACCTGTTTCACGGCTGAGCTGATCCTGAAGCACTTCTTCCAATTCATCCAGCCGACCGCTAGGGGTGCTGGGGCGCGATCGAATACGCAGGTTTCCCTGTAGTGTTCTGCCCAAGGATGTGTGGCTGGTATCGAGAATAGTGATGATTTGATCTGTAGAGATCGATCGCAGTAACCACCCCAGCGTTTCTTCTGGTATGTCATGGATCACAGGGTTCTCAGGAGTAGGTAGCCAGCCGTCTACAGGCACAAAGCTGTTGTACTCAAGATTAGAGCCATTTGGCTCAGCTTGCTCGAAAGCACCTTCTAATCTAATGCGGCTTCCCAATCCGCTAAAGTGAAACACCACAGCATCCCCTGGACGAGCTTGCTGAACCAGATGAGCTTGAAACGCGTCCAGAATAGATTGGCGAGTTGCCTGTTGGTCAGTCAGCGTTAGGATATCGCTAGGCTGAAAGCCAAACCGATGGATCAGCAGCTCCTGCTGAAGGGCAACATCGGTGACAGAGCCGTTGAGAACGCTGCCTTTAGGAACGGCATAATCACAAACTTGCTCAGCGTACTGGTTAATGCCAATGAGCAACGCCAACTTGCGCCGGGTTGGCTGGGCGATCGCTTGCTGGTAGCGATCTGCCCATAGAACCAGGCTTTCGCTCACCCCTAGAGTGGTCAGCGCCCATCCCATTTGCTGAATAAAAGTTCGTCGCGTCAGTCCCATGATTCTATTTCGGCATCAATTTTTATTTAACTAATTTTTGTTTAATTGTGTAAAAAGCTTGCCTTTCGGGGATTTAAGTTAAGCTGAGCAATAATAAAATTCATATATAGCTTGTCTGGACACCCGTGATCACTCTTCGCCCCTCTGCCGATCGTCAAACGCTTTTAAACCTCGCCGATCGTTTTCCTGAAATGGATGTTATGGCTATCGAGACCTGTATTGCATTTTTGAATGCGACAGCAGACGTCTATGAAGCGCTTAGCGTTCACTTTGCACGATACGGACTGTCAATGGGCAAATTTACGCTGCTGATGCAATTATTTCACAGGGATCAAGTTTCTGACGAACAGTCTGGACTGACTCCCTCAGAATGTGCCGATCGCGCAGGCGTGACAAGAGCTACCGTCACGGGTCTATTGGATGGATTAGAGCGAGATGGCTGGCTGAAGCGCAAACCCATTCCGGGCGATCGGCGAATGCTGCGGGTAGAGCTGACTAAAGTGGGACGAGAGCGCCTTACCGAAATGCTGCCCGACCACTTTGGACGCACCAAAGGGCTAATGGAAAACTTAACCTGCGCTGAAAAGCAGACGCTAATTTGTCTGCTGAAGAAAGTGCAGACCGGCACCCCTGCTTTACTAGAGCCTTAACTTTGGATAGGGCACTGATTTTTGAGAAGTGCGCACTCTGCACACCTCTCAAAAATCAATGATCCGAGGATGATCCAGACCTTTGCTTCGTCTCGTAAAACCTCAAGGCGACATTTCCCAAGCCATACAGTAACGCCGCATCGCTCGTGATGCCAACCGCCATGCCGATTCCAGGCAAAAGCTCTACAAAGCTTAGCCCCGCCTTCAGAACACCCGAACCTCCTGCCGAAACTCCCCAAAGCGTCAGCATTTCTCCACGACGAGTCGGATCATGAAGCGAGAACCCATAAATCGCCGCAATCCGGTAGACCATTTCTGCCTGGAGAGCCGCAACTGCCCCCACATCCACCGCACTCAGCAAAAATGCCAACGGAGGCACAAAATTAGTCACTAGCCCCACTCCAGCCGCCTTCCAAGCCGCTTCAGCAATTACTCTCTGAGCAAGCTGTTCAGACGTTTCCAGCGGATACTTCTGCCGAAGCTCATCTACCTGGAGCTGAACCTTCGCCACATTCACCTGACCCAACGCCGCCATCAGCCAGCTCAACCCCGGCAGCCGAGTCGCCTGCTGAATCAGCGGATTTTCTGCGAACGGAGTCACAACCGCCCCCAAAGTTTCCGTACCCTGCTCAACAGCACGATGCAGCATATCTGTCACCGCCTGAGCCGCCTTCATCGCAGAGGCGATCGCCTCACCCATCGAAGCCTCATTCATCGAATCACGTCTTGAACCATCCGGATCTTGCATCGGCATTACTTTATAAGGATCTCCAAAAAGCACCATATTCATCTACAAACACTCTACAAAAATGCAGCCCTAAAGTTGTCTATCCACAGGTAGCAACAACCGATCGGATGCTGACCAGATTCCACGCCTCTAATACTTTAGGTAGATTTTGGATTGAACAGTCTAATCAGCGTTTGCGCCGAGATAAAATTCGGGCTTCATTCACTAGCCTCCTTTCCTCCCATCCGATGCGAAGCGACCCCTACCGCTCATCCACCCTTTCGTCTGGAGGGGGTGTGGGGGACGCAGCCGTCCCCTGCCGGGGGTTTGGGGGAGACCCCCAAGGCTGTTGGTTCTCCAAATCCATTAACCGCCGCAAAACAACAGCCCCAAAATTAACCACTAGAATCGAGAAACGGGCATCTATCGAAACAAAAATCTAGCGCAGCCAACACAACTCAGAACTGCTCCAGCAAAGCTGGCAAGCACCAAACCCTGCAACCGCATCAGAAAGCGATAGAACTGCCATGAATTACCCCTCTGCCTCCGCAACCCTCAAAGGCTTCCGCCAATGCGGCTTGCTCCTGACGATCGCCCTGCTCCTCTCCAACTGCAATGCGCTCACACAAACTCCCTTCCTGCCTACTGAAACCGCCGCCCCCAACTCCCTCCCCAACTCAGAACTGCTCCAGCAGAGCTGGCAAGCCTACCGACAGCGATTTATTCAGAGCGACGGACGGGTCATTGACCGCGAAGCAGGCGATCGCTCCACCTCCGAAGGACAAGCCTACGCCATGCTGCGAGCCGTACTCATGGACGATCGGGACACCTTCGAGCGCGTCCTAGCCTGGGGTGAAAACAACCTGCAACGCAAGAAAGCAGACGGCAGCCGTAGCGATCGCCTCTGGCTTTGGAAATGGGGCAAAAATGACCAAGGCAACTGGAGCGCGATCGACACCAACTTTGCCAGCGACGGCGACCTGGACGCCACAACAGCCCTGATCCTGGCATCGCGCCGCTGGAACCGACCCGACTATCTGGAATTAGCCCGTGGCAAACTGCAAGACCTGTGGACTCTAGCAACCCTTGAGAGCCGATCGCAACGCTACTTCCTGCCAGGAGCCAAAGACCTCTTCCAGCCTCAGCCCGATCGCGTTTACCTCAATCCTTCCTACCTAGCCCCCTACGCCTTTCGGCTCTTTGCCCAAGCCGACCCCAGCCACGACTGGATGGCTTTAGTAGATAGCAGCTACCGCGTGCTGAACCAGTCGGCAAAGCTTTCTGATATCGGCTTGCCCAGCGACTGGATTGTGCTAGACACCTCCACAGGCGACCTGCGATCGAGCCAGGAAGAAAAGCTCAAAAGCATCTACGGCTACGATGCCTATCGCGTCTGGTGGCGAGTGTCACTAGATGCTGCCTGGTTTAACGAGCCGCGCGCCCAGGAATACCTGCGGCAGTCTCTCCAGCCCTTGCAGGCAAAATGGCGATCGCAAAAGGCAATCCCCGCTCAGCTTGACCTGAAGGGAGGGGCGATCGTCAGCTACGAATCGACAGCCCAGTACGCCATGCTCTACGCTGCTTTTAGTCAGATCGATCGAACCACGGCCGAACAAATTAGGCAGCAAAAGCTACTGCCCACCTACCAAGCGGGTTTTTGGGATGGAGACTCTGCCTACTACAGCCAAAATCTTGCCTGGTTTGGGTTGTTTTCACCTGAAGCCGTCACTACATGGTTCCAATTTTAGTAGTCTGGGTGGACGGGTGGATGGGTGGATGGGTGGATGGGAACTCTCATCTACTCATCTACTCATCCACCCATCATTACTTGACTCACCACTAGCGCTCACAGCTTCGGCAAAATCTCCGGCAGCAATTGTCCCGGCACCATGGACAGAGCGCGATTTTGTCCTGTCAGCCCCAGCTGATTATAAAAAGCGCGAAGCGTCTCGACTATACGACTCATGGCAGTCTGCCGCAGCTCCGGCTTCTGTGCCCAAGACTGTAGGGCAATTACATGATGAGTGAGGGCTGCACTCAAATGCATAGACTGCTGCTCGGCGTTAAGTCGCGCTTGGGTGTCGGTAGCAATTTGGTAATGCGCCAGCCCCAAGTTGTTCTGAGTCGCAACATGATCGAAATTGAGCGTCATCGCACCCGCGTGACGCTCAACCCAATCTACAGCTTTGAGGGCAGCCTCGTATGCCCCGATCGCCTCCTGCAAGTAGCCCAGCCGCGTCTCGACTTCATCAATCTGGTTTGCCATGTGCCAAAAAGCAGTGCCTAAATTGTTTTGAGTGGCGGCAAAGGCAGCGGGTGCAGCCTCGATCGTGCGGTACTTCAGAGCCATGCGATAGGCAGCCAACGACAGCGATAGCCAGTCTCTGGGGCGCTCATACTGCGCCAGATTCCAGTACGCTGTGCCCAAATTATTCTGAATCATGGCGTAATTAAACGGCTCCTGGGCAGGGTCATAGAACCGCAGTGCTTCAGAGTAGGCAACGATCGCCTGTTTCAAATTCTCGTCTGGCTGTTGGTGCTGCGCCAGATTCCAGTAGGTCGTCCCCAGGTTGTTTTGCGTCGAGGCATAGCGGATTGGGTCGGTTGTAGGGGTACGGTAGCGCAAAGCCTGTAGATAAGCCTCAACCGATCGCCTCAAACTATCCGCAGGATCTTGATACCGCGCCAGGTCAGCATAGGCAGCTCCCAGGTTATTTTGCACCATAGGATAGGTCTGAAGCTGATTTGGACTAATTTTGGTCAGGGCAAACTGGTAGGCTTGCAATCCGCGTTGCAGATAGGGTAGCGCTTCCTCACTAGAAGCCATGGTGCGCGACAGCATCCAGTACAGGTTGCCCACATCGTTGAGGATATCGACCCAGAGCGGCTCTTGCTCCGGCAAATACTGCAACCCTTCCTCGTAGATTTGAATGGCGATCGCCATATCTTCAGGTGTGCCGTTGCCCTGCTCAACCCGATCGCGGTAAAGATTGCCTAACGCACAGTACGCCTCTGCTAGCTGCGCTGCTGGAGCCTGTTGCTCATGCAGGTATTCAATTTGTTGAATCAACGGCAGATTTTGTGGGTCTTCCGATTGCAGCCCGGCAGGAAGCGTTACTGCAAGATTAGCGGATTCTACATCGGCGCTTGTGAGCTGATCTAGCGGCAAATCCTCGCTTTTCAGAGTATCTATCACAGCAGATGCGGCGGGTTCTGCGAGAGGCTCAAATAAAGGCTCTAAGTCCAGATCATCAGCCAGACGTTCCCAGGGATTTTCAACGATCGCCGCTTCTGGAGCTTCATCTGTAGCTTCCTCTGCTGCCCGTTCTGCTGGGGAGGGATCTGCGGGCGGGGCTTTTGTTGCAGGGGCAGTGCTGCCAGCAGGAGCGCTTGCCACTAAAGACGGCAGTACGCCTATCCGCTCAGGCAGCGTCGCCATTACCGGAGTCGGATCGCCAATAAACTCAAACACGCCCGTGCGGCAGCGCCAAAACTCTGGAGCAGACTGCGGCAACGCCCGAAACCAAGGCTGGGTCAGCCACAGAATCATACTCGACTCTAGCAGCGGCAAATTATATTCAATGCTCTGAAGGTGCGTAAAAAACAGCCGCTGCATGGCGGCGGGTTGCCGAGTCAGCTTTTCTGTCCCTAAAATCTGGAAGGCTGGCATGGTTCCTGGCTGCCATCCGTTCCGGGGCGCAGGGGATTGAGCCATCCACTGAGCAATTTGAACGATCGGATTTGGATCATCCAGACTCAGGTGCAGACTCACCAGCCGAGGGAAATTTTGCAGTTCTACGGCACTGGGCTGATCAAATTGTGGCAGAGGGGCTTTTGCTAGCTCCGTCTGAAGTTGGGCAGAGAGGCGATCGCGGAGCAGCAAATCATCGCAAACGGCAACAAAAACTTGACGGCGTAAATTCAGGCTCAAGGCAATTTTGAGCCGTTGATATGACTGCTGATTCAGTCCTAAAATTTTCCGGAAAGAAATGTCTGTCACAGGAATATTACCAAGGTGAATGGAAGATGAAGCCCCTCTTTAGCCCTTTTCTATCCGTCTCTGTTAAAGTCAGGACAAGATCGCAAACTCACCTTTTTTCCCAATCATAAAATCCAATCGAGCCTAGAGGCAGAAAAACCAGGGGCATTACCCACCTGGCTTCTGTAGACCTCTTGCAAATTAGGTTTGGTTAGGGCACAGCCCCGACCAAACCTAATCCCAAAACTTTAATTTGCGAGAGATCTTGTAATTATTTTTCTTAAATTGATCTGAGGCTTTTGTTAGATTTGCTCAAGTTGCGATCGAACTGAGGCAAGACGAGCGACCTCACGACCTATCCATCTCGCTGTCTACGAAATGGCAACAGCAACAGCAATCATGCCACCCACTAGGAGGAGGGCACCCAGACCCAAAACAATATACTGAATCTTTTGTTTTGAGGTGGGAGGTTCTGCCGCATATGGCTTGGTCTCTACAGCAAAGTTGTTAAGACGACCGCCTTCCTCAGTGGTGTATGGCATACTTTAATTCCTTACTTAAAAACGATTTGTAAGAATTGTATCAGCCAATTCAATGTTTTTTTTAGATAAAATAACCAAATCTTAATAAAAAATCCCTGAACCCACCGAAATGAGCTGAAGGGATTTAAGTCAGGGTGCATCTACCTCCACACTTTTCTCTAGCTAAAAACAGAGATCCGGAAAATTTGCTCAGGCTTCAAATAAGTTGCCTACTTGTAGACTTCCACTTTTTTGACCGACTTTTTGAAAGGCAGGTCGCGTAAACCTCTCAAAAAGTAGGCTCAAAGAATATAAGCAGCAGCAGAACTTTTTAGAGGGAATACAGTCTATGAAACCAGCTTCCCCAGCGCAATGGCTCTATTGAGCGCTGACTTAGACCGAGTGATTGACTTGGGCAAGATTCAGCGTTTCTCTAAAATTTGGGGGAAGGGAAGCTAGAAAATCCTGGAGACACTCTAAACAAGAGAACTCTTCAACAGAAGAGCTTTTAACGTTAAGGTTTGCCTCTAGGACTGAACTTTAAACATGACCTTCGAGAACTAGCTTAGGGGAGCGCTGTTCCAGTGACTCAGGAGTTTCACATTTCTGTAACCCCAGTGGGGAATGACGAATATTTAATACGTACAGAGCAACGAGAGCCAGGTGTGCCGCTTGCTGAAGAGCAGGTTACTTGGCAAGTGGAGGAATGGCTGGCTCAAGCGCGCCAGTTGATGAGCGATCCTCTACTGGGACTGTTGCAGACCGCCGATCCGGCAACCCGCGATCCGCAGGCTTCCTTGAGCCTGGTCAATCTGGGTCAGCACCTCTATGGCGCTCTCTTTCAAGGTACTTTGCGTGATAGCTGGGTGACCGCGCAGGGCATTGCCCAAAACCGCCGCGAAGCTCTGCGTCTGCGCCTGGGGCTAAAGGGAACTCGCCTTCCTCGCCTCCCTTGGGAGGTCATGTATGGTAACGATCTGCCTGCTGAGAAATTTCAGCAGGGTTTGAGCATGGCGGCGCGTCCTTTGGCGGCGGGAACGCACGTTATTTTCTCGCGGTATCAACCTAGCCAACGGCTATCAGACGATCGCCTGCCCTTTGAGCTGGCTACCGATCAGCCTTTGCGAATTCTCATGGTGATTGCGGCTCCTGATGATCAAGAGCGACTTCAGCTACATCAAGAGGCTAGACAGCTTCAGCAGGAGCTAGTGCAAGGCGATCGCGCCGATGGTGAAACTACCCCTGATATTCAGCTTACGGTGCTGGATCAGCCCGGACGTGAGCAGTTGACTCAGGCGCTAGAGCAGGGTCATTATCAAGTGCTGCACTATGCGGGTCATAGCGACCTGAGCAGTGCGGGGGGCAGTCTCTACTTAGTCAATAGCCGCACGGGGCTGACGGAAATCCTCAGCGGTGACGATTTGGCAGGTCTGCTGGTAAATAACGGCATTCGTCTAGCGGTGTTCAACTCCTGCCGAGGCTCCTACACCGCCACCTCCGATCCCGTCAACGAGCGAGAACGCAATTTGGCGGAAGCTCTGGTCAGCCGGGGCATCCCTGCAGTGTTGGCAATGGCAGAACAAATTCCTGACAATGTGGCGTTGACGCTGACCTGGCTGTTCTATCGCAACTTGCGGCAGGGCTACCCGATCGATCTCAGCCTCAGTCGAGCGCGTCAGGGGCTAATCTCAGCCTATGGATCGCATCAGCTCTACTGGGCGTTGCCGATTTTGTATCTGCATCCCGGATTTGATGGCTACTTAACTCCGGGCGATCGCTCGTTTGACAATCCCGCCGATCGGTTAGTTTTGGTGCCTCAAGGGTTTGGCAGTTTCCCGGTGTTAACCATCGACGAAAACGTTCCTCTGCCCGCCAGCTTTCTAATCGATGACTCTCAGCCGCCTTCGGATGAAGAAATGGTGGCTAATGCCGTTTTGGCAGATGATGACTTGAGCGACTGGATGGAAGACCTCACTGCTTTTGATGACAACAGCGGCGACGAAGCGGCAACGCTGGACTGGATTCGTCAGCTGACCTCAGAGGCTTCAGAGCTGCAAGTCTTTGAGACTATCACGAGCGCAGAAGGCGAAAATTTTGGCGAAGAGGCCGTTCGTCCTTCCAATGCTCAGCTCATAGAGCAGCCCGTAGAGCAGCCGCTTTCATCTCTGATCAATCTTGTGCCTCTGCAACCCTTGCAATCTAACCCAACCGCTCGCGCTGAAGAATCAGCGATCGTGCGACAGGGCGAAGTGACCGTGACTAAACCTATCCGTACAGAGCGCTCTGCTGAATTAGTACAGACTTTCTCTATTAATAAGTCTATTGACCGACAAACTGGAGCCGAGCAGATTAGCCCTGTTTCCGGCGGTGTAGGTCAAGTTTCAATTCAGAGATCCGCTGGCTTTCCGTTGCGGCGAGGATTGTTACCAGTCTTGGGTGTGGTCGGGGCGGCGGCGATCGCAGCTTTGGGCTACTCAGCCTTTCATTCTCTGCCGTTCAATCTTGCTCCTCCAGCCCAGACACCCGATAGCACCGGAGATAGTGCGGGAGGCAGTCAGAGCTTGAGACAAAAGCTGGAAGACAGCTCTACAGAGCAGGTGAAGGCGATCGCTCTAAATAGCTTGGGTAAGAAGCAGCTCGCCCAAGGTCAGCAAGCGATCGAAGTGCTGCTCAATCGCAATGCTTTGACGGAGGCTACGGCAGCACTGGCGGCAGTGCCCTCAGAGCATCAGGCAAAGCCAGACATCCAGTTTTTGCAGGGTCGGTTAGCTTGGCAATCCGTCAAGCAAAACAACCCCAAATATAAGCTGGCGGACGCGCGTACCGCCTGGGAAAATGCTGCCAAAGATCAGCCGAGTTCGGCACCCTATCACCAGGCGCTCGGCTTTGTCTACTATGCCGAAGGCGATCCCTTTAAGGCAAAACAGGCTTGGGAGGAGGCGATCGCTCTGCTGCAAAGCTCTGGCTCGTCTACCGGACAGTCCAGTGCCGCGCAGTCTGAGGTCGATTCGCAGATGCAGATTGCCTATGCTGGGGTTGCCCTAGCAATGCGGAAAATCTCTGCCCAAGAGTCGGCCGATCGTCAGGTGAGGATTTCTGCTAAAGCGGCGAAAGTCTATCGATCGGTGCTTTCCAGCGATCCATCTCTCTTTACGACGCAAGCCCTGCGGCAAAATTGGCTATGGAACAATGCTGCCATTCAGGATTGGGAAAAGCTGTCGCAAATTGATTCCTAGGAAGGCTTTGGTAGTCCTTACCTAAATACCGCTACCAAGGCTCAGTAGATCGAAAAGTCCTCCTAATTTTTCCTAAAAGCTGGATTTCAAAGGCGCACTGCGCCTTTGAAATCCAGCTTTTAGAGTTTTGTGGTGCACGGAGCACAAAACCCTAATCTGCGATCGATTCTATTAAGGCTTCATTTTTGAAGTAAATCGGTGACGGCATTGATCACAATTTGCGCTGAGCCAACGAAAAAGTCTCGATCGATCGTCTCTAATCTATCGCTAGGCTGGTGGTAGTGGGGGTTGCGAAAGTTGGCGGTATCGGTCAGCAAGACCGCGCCAATGCCTTTTTTCCAGAAGGGCGTGTGGTCACTGCGAACCAGATCGGGCGCGAGTCCGCTCAGGGTGGGAATAGAGAGGGTTAAAACTTGAGGCAGATTTCCCCTCCCGGCTTGGCTCAAGCTTTGGGTTAGGTCGGGATGCCCCTGATCGCCAATCGCCGCTAAAAATTCCCCTTTGTCTACAGGTGGCTTGATGGGCAAAGGCGGATAGGTCTGGCATCCTGCTGTACGGCAGGTGTAGCCAATCATGTCCATAATCATGGCTCCTTGAATCAGGTCGGGCTGGAGCGTTTCGACAAAGGCTTGGCTGCCGAGCAGCCCCTCTTCCTCTAAGTCGAAAAAGGCAAGCTGGAGCGATCGAGGTGTCGGGTTTTGCCCTAACAACCTTGCTGCTGCCAGCACCGCCGCTACTCCTGTGGCGTTGTCGTCAGCTCCAGGAGAAAGCGCAATCGTATCGTAGTGTGCCCCCAGCAAAATTGCGCCCAACTGCGGATTAGTGCCCGATCGCTCTGCCAGAATATTAATGCCGCTCAAGCCCTGAGCTTGAAACTCCTGGAGCTTCGGTGTCCATCCGGCGCTCTGCAATTCTTGCATGATGTAATCGCGAGCTTTCTGCCGATCGCTTTCCTCAAATCGCTTGAAGGACAGAGCTTCGACATCTGCCCACAGCTTTTGGCTATCGACAGCAGGTGGAGCAACTTGCGGATATTCAGCTGCGGCAGGCGATCGCGGATTGACCTGATGCCACCCTACAAGAATGCTGAGGATTGCAGCTAGGAGAATTAAGAGGAGCGATCGGGGTTTCATCGCTGGCTTTTCTGAGTCAGGTGTGTTTTCACAGGCTTAACTTTCTAGAGGATCGTGTACTCAAATTTCTCCAATTTGTTTGAGGCGATCGAGTGTTCCTTGAGCAAATCCTGGAATTTTATGTGCAGTACCTGATTTTGTCGATCGCTCCAAATTTTCCCAAGTTAGCGTTTTTCCTGGCTGATTCCAGTAAGCGATCGCTTTGAGAGCAGCTTCAATCTGTTTCGGTTGAGTAACTACCTGACTCAAAAGATTCGTAATTTCTTGTTCGCTAGCAGTCAAAAGATTAGTTTTAATTCCATTGAAGGAAGTCAAAGCTTTTGCTCGTGAACCTGTTGATTTCAAACCAACAGACTCTATCTGTTCTCGTAATTGATTGATTTGGGTTGAGAGTTCCGGTATTTCAGAAAAACTGTCAGTTAGACGATCTAAGCCATAGTGAAGGGTCTTGAGCTTATCATCAAAGGCTTCTTTGAATTTATCTAGAGATGCGGCTAGAACTTGCTTAATTGAATTGGCAGTTGACTGTAGCTTGCGATCGATCATCTGTTCAAGATCAGCAGAGTCAACGGGATGCTGTTCACCACTATCTGGCACAGAGATTGACGAACTGAACAATTGAGACAATTCCGCCTTGGCGGCTAAAGCTTGCTCATCTGTCATATCAAAAACCCAAGCCCACAGCATCTCAATATCGAGCTTTTGTGCAACTTGCAACCACTCAGCGCCATAAACTAGCTCATACTCAATATCATCGCCATAGCTTTCGGTACGGCGCAAGATCAGCGAGGCTAAATTGCTCTGATGTTGTAAAAGGCTACTCTCAATAGCTTGCGATCGCTCCAGAGAAATTTCTTGCTTTCCAGGATCGGGAAGAGCAATTTGAAAAGTATAAACTTTCCCATGATTGATGGGAATGATTCCCAGATTTTTGCTAATTAGTTCGCGCCGAATTTCCTGACTCATATAATAGCTCCTGCTAAATACTACCAACTAAATGGGAGGCAAGATTGTCATATCTCTCCAGAGCTTTTTGAGCAGCTTCACGCTCTTGAGAACTTAGATGATCATCGAACTCAGCCTCTTGGATGGGATAGCCTTTCTCTGGACATTGCGAGACAATATTGAGCCTAGGAATCCAAGTTTGTTCAGGAAAAATATTAACCTGACTGCCACCAGCAGTTTTCTCCAAAATGTCTTTTAATTTCTCTAACATGGAGAGATTAAAACTATTCGATCGCTGATCATACATACTAATAGCAACTCCCAAAATAGGCAGTGGATCATCTTTATAGGCTCCGATCTCCTGAGCCTGAGCAAGAACATACTCTAGAGCGCGAATAGGATAGGATGAGAGCTGAGTGGGAACCAAAATGCCGTTAGATGCCATCAGAGAAATCCGATTGACTTTACCGAAAGAAGGGGGTGGATCGATGAAAACGAAGTCATAGTCATGATTCCTTAGCTTTTTTGCTAGGACGCGATCGCTATCTACCATTTGGGTCAAATCATTTTCCATTCGACTCAGACGAATGTGAGAAGGAATCACATCAAGCTGAAGATCATTGCGACTCCAACGCTTTGCGTAGATTACGTCTTCTAACTTAACCCTAGGATCAATCAATAGATGCGTAATGTCTTTTTTTCTAGCAAGTTCTACGTCGTTTAATGGATCAATGCCTAAGCCAGTCGATAAGTTCGCTTGGGCATCAATATCAATTAGCAAAACACGCTTGCCGAGCTGTGCCAATGATGCTGCAAGGTTAATCGTTAAAGTTGTCTTGCCAACCCCACCTTTATTATTGAAGACTGTGATAATCATTGATTTACTTCTCCTTTGAACCAGATTAAATTGCTTCTGTAAAGGCTGAGGACTTAGCTCTAGCTGTTCTTCAAATAAAGCAGGTATGCTTTGACTGCCAAAGGCTTCGGCAACCCGCATTAAAAACTTCTGATTGATACGCTGCTGATTATTTAAGATTACATTGCATACCTTTAGACAGGTTGTTTTGCAAAGCAAATGGTGAAATAGCTTAACGTTTTCAACTAATTCACGGACTGAATAGTTTGCAATAACAACAATCCGATCTTGATGTCTACAGAGTAGCTGAAAGCTGGAGCCATTGGTAAGCAGCCCCAGCATCGCGCCTACTTTACGCATATACCGATTGATTTGCCAGCCGTTTTGATTGATTGGCTTACCCGGTGCCTTAACCTCAATTACCAAAAACGGAGGGCAGTGGAGCTTAAATTCTTCAGGATAGATGAGAAAATCAAGCTTTGAACTGCCTATACTGACCTGCGATCGCCAGTCTTCACTGTCATATCCTAGCCACTGTAATAGAGGCACAATAATTTTATGCTCTACTTCCGCCTCGCTGCTCTCTGGGGTGATCGACTTTAGGAATTTTAGGTTCGAGGAGTCATCTGAGGGGGAGATGGGCATTAGCAGAATTAACTCGTTCCGGCATTTGAGTCGCGTTTCTACTTTAGCGAATTAACTAACTTTTCACCCATCCATCGGATCGCTTCAAGACCGCCATATCTTCTGCATCTAGCTCGACGGGTACGCCGCTGCGGATCAGCTCGGCAAAGTCTTCGTTAGGAACCATGATGCACAGAGCATAAAGGCGACCGTCGCCCGTGTTTTCAATGCCGTGGGTGCCTGTGGGCGGGACAAGAATGCTGTCACCTGCCTGGATAGGCACAATTTTTCCGTCGCAGTTGGCGATGCCCTCGCCCTTAAGGACAAAGAACATTTCTACGGCAAGCTGATGGCGGTTGGGGGGCGTTTTGCCGCCTTTATCAAAAATCTCGACGCAGTAAGTCAGCGACATATTAGCTACCACTGGATCAAAGACGATTGCCAGTCGATTAGTGTCTTTTGGGCTGATGCGGTATGCCTGGTAGTCTTTGGGAGTCTTGATTACTGGAATGACGCAGGTCGTGTCCATCGGAATCTCCGTTAAAGGTCTAGCGATCGCCTATTGCCTTCGCATCTATTGCCCCTACAATAGCGTGAGAATCTGTAACAAAACCAAAGCACTGATTGACGTTGTAGAGTGTGGCTTTGAGGCAATAGTCTGGCGAAGTGGTTGCCGTGCAATCGCCTACCAAAATGCAGTCGTAGCCCAAAAAATTTGCGTCTTGTAGCGTTGCCATGACGCACTGATCGGCATTGACTCCGGCAAAAAATAGGGTGGTGCGTCCCAGATTGCGCAGAATGCTATCTAGCGGCGTATCCCAGAAGCCGCTCATGCGGTATTTATCGACGTAAACGTCATGGGGTTCTTGAATCAACTCATCCACTACAGCCGCTGCCCAGCTCTCTTTCATCAGCACGGGTGCGCCGTTGGGCAATCGATCTCCCAGCCCCACGCCTTCACCTGTGGAGTTGTAGACATGACGCAAGCCAGCGCTGATGTTGAGCAAATCGGGTCGGTTGCCCCAGTTCAGCCAGACGATCGGCACTTGTGCTTGACGCAGCTCTGGTAAGAGGAACTTGAGCGGGGCGATCGCCTCTCTCGCCGGAGTCACATCTACCCCAATGTGCGCCAGCCAGCCGTCCGGATGGCAAAAGTCGTTTTGCATATCGATCACCAGCACTGCCGCTTTTGCCAAGTCTAGCCGCAGGGTTTTGGTGTCTGTGGGCAAGACGATCGGGCGAGGCGGCAAGGGCGGACGGGTGATGTCTGCCGTTTGGGCATCGACTGTCCAAGCGTTGGGTGGGACTCCGAGCGATCGAGTCATAGAAAATTAGGAGACGGGAGACAGAACAGTCGTAATCTGAAACGAGTTTGCGTTCAGTATTACAAGGCACTTATTGTTTTAGTTGTTTATAGCTATTGACTGATGGGTTGGGGCGGATGGGTGGATGGGGGATAGGAAAGCCTCATCCACCCATCCACCCCATCTGCTAACGCTTACTCGCCCCATTCCTAAGAGCCGCAGTAGGCAATTAGATCTATTTCAATATCGCCCATGCCTGCCAAACCCGTTACGCCGATGGTTGTGCGTCCCGGCAACTCATCGGGCTTAAAGTAGGAGGCGTAAATCTCATTTACGGTTTCGATATCACGAATATCCGTGAGGAAGATCCGCGCCATGGTGACGCGATCGAATCCTGAGCCAGCATGATCAAGCACCATCTGCAAATTTTTCATGACGCGATGGGTTTGCTCCTCGATCGATCCCAAGACAATCTTTCCGGTGCCCGGATCTTGTGCAAGCTGCCCGGTAACAAACAAAAAATCTCCAGCTTGTACGGCATGACAGTAGGGCGACACAGGAGAAAGGATGTCGTTGGGTAGGTTAAAGCGTTTGAACACAATCGGCTCCGGGGGTGAGGTGAAAATTTTAGGTTTTGGATTTTAGAGAGACTCTGGGATCTCTCTGATTAGCACTAGGCTCTCACCCGATCGCCTACTCGCAAAACTTTTCCTGCTTCTGAGGGGGAAACTGTGGTGTTCAGGGTCAGCTTGTAGAAATGGTTGAACTGGGAACGCGGTACGCCATCGGGTAAAGCAGCTTCTCGATGGGCATTGAACTTGGCTTGAAAATCGGCAGTGCGATCGCCCGTCCAGGGGTTGCGGGTAGGCACAATGCAGCGCTGGCAGGGATGGCTGCTTTTCAGCTCTAGATCGCCAATTTGAAAGGGAATGCCTTCGCCCGCCGCATCATAGATTTGGTCTTCCCAGAAGGCGGATGTATCGGCAATTTCTAAATTGGCGCGAAATCGCTGGCGAGACTCCTCTAAGCTGATGCCAAACCAGGTGGCGATCGCCTCCAAACTCGCTACGCTGACGATCGTTGGGCCAGAGGATTCTGTGTCGTCTGGAAAGCCCATGTGAAGGTTTTGTACCAGCGTGATGGGAAACCCAAAGTAATCCGAAAACCAGCTTTCTAGAGCAGGACGATCGCCATCGAGATGAAAGGACTGCATTGCAGAACTGCCTTCTAGCCAGAGCGTAATCATTCGAGCCTCAAGGTCAAAGGCAGTGCGAATTTTGTGAATCTCAGCGTTACGCTTGGCGTTGACAATCCTGCCTTTTTCATCCAGCAGGGCAAACTCGCGATCGTGCGCTAATGCTCCGCCTTCCCGAAGGCTGATTTGGGGAACCTCTACGCCGTCCAGCGACTTGATAGGATAGACAAGAATCTTAGCGAGATGCGGCATGATCCTGTGAGGCCGCTATGGCGGCTAATCTACCTAGTTAATCTACCTTAAAATTTGACTCCTCAGGTCATGAGGATTGAATGAATGTTGAATGAGGACTCATTCTCATCGGTCAATTCTGAGTCGGGGCTGGTTGAGATTTTGGAAGAATAGAGGCGATCGATACCCCACTGCTTGTGAATTCGCGCCCTCGGCAGCACCGATGCTCGACCTATTCCGATTACTTCCGGCTTGTGGAAATTGCGGGTGCGCGGAGTTGTCGTCACCCAAGGCACGGTGGATATCTGGTCGGCAAGCGATGCGCCCAAAGGCAACATTCAGTTTGTCGCGCCAATAGCCTATTTGAGCGATCGCAAAAAAATTGGTGCGCCCGGTGCCGCGGCTCAGGTGATCACGGTGGCTTCTTTTATCAGTCGTGCCTGTGTGGATGGACTGACAGGATTTCCAGAAGCCATTGAAGCGGTCTTTCCTCAGACGACTGTGCAACTCTGTATCGTCCATATGGTGCGAAACTCCCTCAGTTACGTTTCCTACAAAGACCGTAAAGCCGTCGCTTCTGACCTCAAAGCCATTTATACGGCTGCCACTGAAACCGAGGCAGAGCAAGCCCTTGTTGATTTTGCCGAGCGCTGGGACAAGCAGTATCCCACCATTAGCAAATCCTGGTTCAATCACTGGAATCGGATCATTCCCTTCTTTGCCTTCCCACCTGACATCCGTAAAGCTATCTACACCACTAATGCTATTGAGTCCATGAACATGACTCTGCGTAAGGTCTTAAGAAATCACCGTTCTTTCCCCTCCGATGAATCGGCCATGAAGGTCATCTACTGGGCGATCGACCATATCTCTAAAAAATGGACGATGCCGATTCGTGATTGGAAATCTGCTTTGAATCGCTTTGCGATCGAATTTGAAGGGAGGTTCCCAATGTAATATTCCTCTCTTGACACAAACTACTTTACAAACCCTGTCAAAGTAGATTTGAAATATGTTCATCTTACCGATGCGCAGTTTTATCAGCTCTGCATCAACAATTCTGAGCTGAAGATCAAACGCGCTGCTAGAGAAGTCTTGGAGTTTATGCCCGCTTCACTGTTGCCTGGAGAGGCAAGGCATAATGTCTTTGCGGTTTTCTGGATCATTCATCAGCTGCCAGCAGCCTCTCAATCCTAGCCGATCGCACTCCATAGTCTGGTGCAATAAAGGGTTGGGATGCGGCAACTTACCAAACTATAATTGGTCGTACCCTGAAATGCCCTTTCTTTTATAAAACTGTACTGGATGCAGTAGGTATTCATATAGCTCTGGGTCTTCTTTAATGTCCGAGAAACATCTATTAATCCTGACAGTTGGAAGTGCAGTTACTACAGCCTCAAAGACAGCATTAGCCTCACGGTTAAAGGCATCACATACCTGTTGCTGCCAGAGACAAGGAAGCATTTGATAGATAGGGTTGAGCCGGGAATCGTGCCAAACTGCAAGGTCATGAATTCTCTGTACAAGCTCCTCAGATAAACCGAGATCTCTTATCTCCTTACGTTCTAAAGCATTTCGTTCTTCATCACGCAAAGGATATAAGCCCCACTCAAAGTAGAAATCCAAAGTTTTGTGTTCTTTCATTTAGCTTTCATTACTGAGGGAAAAGATACCAAATTTAACCTTGTGATGAGCTATAGCGCTACGCGCTCAGATCAAACGAGTTATTTTTTGAGAGTCGTGCTCCACGCGACTCTCAAAAAATAACCCGTCCTAACTCAATTACGTAATGCTATATCGAAATATTATTACGATTGAACATCGCGTCAGTTAGAAACCCCTATCGTTAATTTGAGTCGCATTAGATTAGGCAACTTCCCGCTTTGCTTTAAACTCGATCGCCTTAGGAGTTTGACTTTCAGAAACGTAATCAGCTTGATACTCCAGCAACCCGTTCACATAGGCAGCCACAACAGGTTGAAGCTTAAAGCAGGCACCCTGGTGATCGAGGAGCGATCGGTGTATCAACGAATCTAGTAGCTCTAACAAATAGGGCTGACCGATAGACGAGGGGGCAGTCTGACGGAGTTGCTGAACTGAAATCCAGTCTGGCTGCAAGGCTAAATGACTGATGAGCGATCGCTCCAATGCCGAAAGCCGACTCAATTGTGAACTCAATAGATCGCGCAAGCCGCCAAAAACCAGGTTATGGGTGCCTAGATCCTTGAGATAGTCTGAGATATTGCCGTCAAAATAAGTTTGGATGCGAGTCGCGACTTGTCTCAACATCAGCGGATTGCCGCCATAGTAATCGATCAGCGATCGCCATGCTTCCAGCGAACCCGCAAAATCTCCCTGCTCCTGAAAAATCTGCTGAATCTCCGTCGTCGATAATCCTGTAAGCTGAAGCACCTGTGCCTGGGTTTCTGTGAGTACCCCTAAGACTTTGGGATGCTCTCGGCTGGTCAACAGCAAACAGCTACGGTGCGGCACGGCTGCCATAATCTGTAAAAACTCTTCGTAGGCTTCGTTGCTTTCTTGCTGATCTTGATTCCCCTCTGGTGGCAGGCGACTGGTCAAAACAGCATTTGCATGGTCTAACACGAGTAAGCAGCGGTACTGTTGCAGTGTTTCGATCAGTAATCCCGTTAGCTCCCTGACGGTAATTGGCAATTTATTCACATTCCCTAATAGATCTTGAAGCATATCCCTAAGAATTGCCGAAAGCGTGGGCGCGTGACGCAAAGATCTCCAGACTACAAACTCAAATTCAGCCCGCGTTTTTCTAACGAATTGGTCTGCGATCGCGGTTTTTCCCATACCTCCCATGCCGAGCAGCAGCCGTACCTGACGATCGCTCTGAGTCAGCGCCGCCAGCTCTTCAGTCCGTCCGTAAAAACAAGTTTTTTCAACAGAATCTTCGCACTCCGGGCAGTTTTGCCGCTTTGTCTCCAAACGGCCTGAAACTTTCTCAGAGTTAGAGCGGCATAGCTCAGCATGGGCGTAGTCTAGTTCCTCCAACGGAATCTGCATGACCCGAAAGATTCGATCGATCGATCGTTTATCCACCCCTTCTCGACCGCTCAAGATTTTCCTCACCGTAATCGGATGAATTCCGTCTGGATCAGCCAACTGAACGCGCTCAGCGATCGATCGAGGGCTTTGCCGCACCTTGATTTGAGTTTCCAAGTGCTGAATTTGCTGCTGTAGCTTTTGCAGACCTACAGCAGTTAAGACAAAGCCGCGATAGCGTCGGGTTTTGGGTAAAGCCATAGATGGCAGACCTTTCAATTCGTTACCGATATCATGATGGGACATCCTTAGAAAATCATGAGTGTCACGGGTCAATTACTTTCCGATTTTGGAAAATGCGCTGCCAATAGTGGCGTTAGATTTTAGGGTATGGGCTATTGTTTTGTGGGCTATTGCTTTAGGGATGAAATTCGCCCCACCTCATAACAAATTGCCCGATGAGAGATGCGAATCTCTAGAGAAATTAAGATAACTCCAGTCAGCAGAACTCCTGTTCCCGTCAGAAATAGCGCTAGCGTCAAGGTGGCTGCTCCAGAAGAACTGAGGGAAACCGCTAGGGCGATCGCAAACATATTGCTTAAAAAAATTGCCATGGCGCTATAAATGGTCAATGCCGCGTTTTGCAGTAGCCGATGGCGATGGGTCAGCAGCGGGATCTGTCGATCGATGTCCTGTAAGCGCTCTTGACGAAAGCTGTCCATTTCGCCGGAACGTAGCAGCCCCAAGCGTTCAAGAGCCAGCGATCGCATATATTGCCCGACTGAAGCATATCGACTGAGCACAGCATTTTGAATTAGCGCACAGGCTGTAATTAAGACAACTGGAGCGATAATTAATTGAATTGTTTTAGCAACATCCGCAGCGTTCATCATAATTTTGTGGCATGGATGGCGATTTTCTCCGGAGATACCCATCAATTTCTCATTTGGCTATCGATTGGCTTTCATCTGAAACTCAGGAATCAGATGCATTCTTAACTCAGATGAACAGTCTGTTACAGTTCCTACCCACTGACAAGTGCAATGATCATTATGGAGGTAGCTTACACAAAGGATGAATAGCTTTAGACCAGACCAACTCTCAGCAGATTTACAGGCATTAGTTGAATACCGAAAATTAGAGAGCGGACAGGCGCTCTTTTACAAAGGAGACTTGGCGCAAGCCACGTTTTGGCTAGAGACAGGACAACTTAAGCTATTGCACTATACCTCAGATGGACAGGCTGTCAATCACTACCGTATCCGAGCCGGGGAAAGTTTTGCAGAGGTAGCGTTATTCATTAATTTCTATGACTGTACGGCGATCGCCGAAGCCCCCTCACGAGTCGCCTTACTGCCCAAGCAACCCATCCTAGCGGCTTTACGGGAGCGACCTGATTTGGCAGAAGAGGTGATGAAACAGCTGGCATGGCGGCTACATCAAGCCAAAATCTTGTTAGAGTTACGCAGCATTCGTTCTGCGCGCAATCGCGTGTTGCACTACCTAAAGCTTTCATCTGACCAGCGATCGGTGCAGCTTGAGCAGCCTATGAGAATCATTGCTGAAGATTTAGCCCTTACGCCTGAGGCTTTATCTCGCGCCCTGACCCAGCTAGAAGAAGAAGGGGTGATTGCTCGACAAAGGCGCATGGTGCAGTTCTTGTAGGTCTGGTTTGTAGAGCCTCAATAGACCTTTTGCAAATTAGGTTTGGTGGTGGCACAGCCACCACCAAACCTAATCCCAAAACTCTAATCTGTAAGCGATCCAATAAAGAAAGGTTGCAAATTGATTTCAATCATAGAAATTATGTGCCTGAGCCTATAATCTGCTTCCCAGCGAGTTCGTACTTAACGGTTCAAACGCTCTCACCATTAGTCAAAAATCAGTCAAAAATCAATCAAAAGGTTTCCATCATGAAGTTGGCTTCTGTACTCTTAGGTATTTCACTGGCAGGTCTTGTGACGGTTTGGGATGCTCCTCTCAAGGTGGTCAACCCTGCCTTGGTTCAGGCATCAGCTCAAGAAATGACTGTTCAACAAAAGATTGATTTGATCACGAAGAGTAAAGGTCAAGTGGGTAGTGGTGATCAGCTTCGGCGTTTCTTTTATGGTGAGCTTGACCCGATCGGGATTCAGCCCGGAGGCGCTGGTACGGTTGTCAATCTGTACAGCAAAACTAATGATGTTACTTTTTCCTACTGTTCCCATTTTGATGTAGTGGTCGCTGTCGCTAAAGGTAAAGTGGCTCAATTCCCAGCCAATGAAGTGAGATAGTTTTGACAAATTGCCTGAGATTTTGTGCTGACTTCCATCGAGTACAAAATCTTAGGTAATACACCTCAGGCAATCAGCCCTATTCACTTGGCTTAAGATACTTGTTGTTGTTCCTCCAGATTTTTGATTTTCAGTCAACACAATTGTCTATTTATTACGTGTTCACTCATCACGGAGGAACAAAATGGATACCAAAGATATTTTATTGCTGTTACATCCAGCGATCGCAATTGTTGTCGTCTATCCCCTCATTGGCAACGTTGTAAGCCGAGCCTTGGGAGTTCGCAAACGTCGTCAGGAGCTGTCATCTGGCAATAAAAGTAAGGTTTCACCCGCAGTTGGGCCAGAGCATGTGAAGCTAGGGCGATGGCTCAGCGGATCAGTGGTGGCGCTTGCTTTACTGGGATTAGGGCATGAAATTTTTCTCAAAATCATAGAAGAGCAGGTTTGGGTAAAAGAACCTTTCCGAGTTGGGTTCGTGGGGCTAATTTTTGCGGCGACGATCGCCTCTCTTATTCTTCTGTATCGTGCTGAGCCGAAAATTTGGCGAGGAATATTTGCTACTCTCACAGGTATGGGACTGGTTCTCCTGGGATGTCAACCAGAGATTTTTCGTCGAACCAATGAGTGGTATATTTCGCATTACTATTATGGGATAGCGGCTGCGCTGCTGATGATTTTCTCCCTGGCAGTTATTCGAGATATTTATCAAGACAAAAGCAATCGCTGGCGTACGGCTCATATTATTCTCAACTCATTTGCCTTACTCCTTTTCATTGGGCAAGGATTGACCGGAACACGAGATCTACTGGAGATTCCCCTAAGCTGGCAAGAGCCATTCGTCTATAAGTGCGACTTTGTGGGCAAAAAATGTCCTTGAGCCACGATTAGCCGTTATTAAGCAATGCCCTCCTGATTTTGACTTAACCCTACTGCTCTGATCTATTCATCATCCCGGCTTAAAGAGATTCTATGGTTGAAGTCGGAACTATCAGAAATACCGTCAAAAATCCAGTTGTTCGGGCGGTGACAGGCGCTGCTGCTCTGTTTTCGATCGCCACCATTCTGTCGGGAATAGGGGTGGGCTTTATTAAGCCTAAGGACGAAGCTGCTCAAAAATTTGCTTTCACAACCTCGTTGATTAGCCTGGGCTGTGGTGCGGTGCTAGGAGCCGTGGCTCGTCCTAACGCGGCTGAGAAACCTACGGCTAGCGTCGAGACAGGCGGCAATTCCTGGGCAGACTGGAGAAACACAGACTGGAGAAACTTTGTCGTGGTTCGCAAGGTTAGAGAGAGCCAAGATATTACCTCGTTCTATCTTCAGCCAGAAGATCAGGCTGCAATTCCTGACTTTCAACCGGGGCAATTTCTGACCATCAGGCTCGATATTCCGGGGCAGAAAAAACCCACGATTCGTACCTATTCACTCTCAGATTATGCCAAGGACAAAACTAATTCCTGCCAATACTATCGCCTCTCTATCAAGCGAGAGGCGATGTCTAGTGTGGATGTGCCGCCGGGTCTAGCCTCAAATTTCATGCATGATCAGGTGCAGGAAGGTTCTGTAATTCAGGCGAAGCCCCCCAGCGGTAAGTTTTTTCTAGATCTAGCGCAGTCCTCTCCGGCTGTTTTGATCAGTAACGGTGTAGGGATCACGCCCATGATGAGCATGATCAAAGCCTGTGGTCTTCTGAAGAGCGATCGCCCCCTCTGGTTTATCCACGGTGCAAGAGATGGTGCTTTTCATGCTTTTCACGATGAGGTGCTGGAATCTGCTCGCCAGAATCCTAATCTCAATGTGCATTTTAGATATAGCCGTCCCCGCTCTGAGGATTTGGGACGTTACCATAGCACAGGCTACGTCGATGCGGCTCTCATTGATGACGTGGTTTCTAGGGAGGTGGATGCTCCCAATTCAGTCGAGTACTATATCTGCGGCTCTGCTCCCTTCTTACAGTCACTCCGAGAGGGGTTCAACGCGCTAGGCATTCCTGAGCATCGGATATTTTACGAAGTGTTTGGGGGAGGGAAAAAAGCGGGTTCTATGCTCATGCCCCCTCAATTGCAGGATGATGGGCAAAGTGCCGAGATCGTTTTTGCCCAGTCTGGCACAACGCTGACTTGGCAACCTGAAGATGGCACAATTCTAGAGTGTGCTGAAGCGAATGGTCTGGAACCCGCCTATAGCTGCCGTCAGGGCATTTGCCTGACCTGTATGTGTCGCCTTGAATCTGGAGAAGTCACTTATGTGCAACCGCCTGTTGGCACTCCAGATGAAGGCTCCGTTTTAATTTGTATTGCCCAGCCTAAGACTGCCATTGTGCTTGATTTATGAGCGAAACCCTGTCCCGCTTCCGAATTGCAACGCTGGTTATGTTCGTCACCGTGCTGCTGTCAGGGGCGATCGCTGCCGCCTGGTTCATGGGGCAGGGCACGATTAGCATGATTTTTCAGCAGCTCAATACCTTGCAGGAACAGCCGCCCATGTGGCTTGAAGTGCCCATGATACTGGTGCATTACCTGCTGTTTTGGGCTGTGGCGCTAATGCTGGGCGTATTCCTGATCACGAAGATTTCACCTCGCCCTCAGCCCTGGTCGCGATCGCTAGTTGTCGGCATTTTGCTGGTGTTGACGGTGCGGTATCTAATCTGGCGATCGCTCTCGACGCTTAATCTTTCAACACCGCTAAATGGGGTCTTTAGCCTGGGGCTATTTCTGCTGGAGCTATTGCTGTTAATCAGCAGTATGATTCAGCTTGTTTTATTGTTTCGGGTGCGCGATCGAAGACTTGAAGCCGATCAGTCCTCTATCAATGTCCTGAGTGGTTCTTTCATACCCACAGTCGATGTTTTCATCCCCACCTACAATGAGCCAGAATTTATTTTGCGGCGAACGGTGATCGGCTGTCAGGCACTCTACTATCCCCGCAAAACGATTTATCTGCTAGACGACACTCGCCGCCCTGAAATTAAGGCGCTAGCAGCAGAGTTAGGGTGTGAGTACATAACGCGATCGGATAATCGTCACGCCAAAGCGGGGAACCTCAATCACGCGATTTCCCAGACTCAGGGTGAATTGCTGGTTATCTTCGACGCAGATTTTATCCCTACCCAAAATTTCTTGAGCCGCACTGTCGGCTTTTTTCAAGACTCTCAAGTGGCGCTCGTCCAGACGCCACAGACTTTCTATAATGCCGATCCGGTTGCCCGAAATCTGGGATTGGAAGATGTCCTCACGCCCGAAGAAGAAGTCTTTTATCGGCAAATTCAACCCTTTCGAGATGCCGCAGGTGGGGTGATTTGTTCGGGTACCTCTTTTGTGGTGAGGCGATCGGCGCTTGCAGAAATCGGCGGCTTTTTCACAGAATCCCTCAGCGAAGATTACTTCACTGGAATTCGCCTGTCTGCCCAGGGCTATCGCTTGGTGTATTTGAACGAAAAGCTGAGTGCTGGTCTAGCGGCTGAAAATGTTGCGGCTTTGGCTCTGCAACGTCTCCGCTGGGCGCAGGGAACGCTGCAAGCCTTTTTTATTACGGCTAATCCCCTCACCATTCGTGGCTTGCGTCCCCTTCAGCGTCTGGCACATCTGGAAGGATTACTTCATTGGTTCACCAGTATTTCCCGTTTGGGGTTCTTGCTGATTCCGCTAGCTTATGCGTTTTTAGGGGTCATTCCCATCCGCGCAACGCCTGCCGATGCTCTCTATTATTTCCTGCCGTACTATCTCGTGCAAATCACGGCAACATCCTGGCTAAACGATCGCTCTCGTTCGGCATTGCTGGCAGATATTTACTCCTTGATATTGTGTTTTCCGTTAGCAATCACGGTCGTTCAGGTGATGTTGAATCCGTTCAGCAAGGGGTTTAATGTCACTCCTAAAGGCGGGACGAGCGATCGCTTCACCTTCAACTGGCGGCTGGCTCTACCCCTCATTGCAATGTTTGTCGCTTCAGCCCTTAGCCTGTGGCTCAACTTGGGTACCTATACGATGAATGGCATGGGTCAGCCCAACATTCCCCAAGAGATTGCGGAGCGGCTAAAGGGGCTAGATTTAGGGCTGGTTTGGAGCTTCTACAACCTGCTGATGCTGAGCGTCTCGCTGCTAATTTTGATTGATGTCCCTCGCTTGTCCGCCCACGAATGGTTTAAGCTGCGACGCACTGTGAAGCTACGGGTCGGCGACCAAGACTTTTGGGGCGTAACGACTCTACTTTCCGAAGTCGGGGCGCAAATTGTCCTGACGCAGCCTCACCTTTCAGAGATCTCGATGATCGCTCCATCTGTTCAAGTCAACCTAATGGAGGACAACCTGATCCTTCCAGGGAAAATAACGGACTGTAGCTGGCAGGGCGAATTCCGAGCTGTGCAAATTACGTTTGACGCGCTCGACTTAAGCCAGCATCGGCAACTGGTGGAACTGCTATTTTGCCGTCCAGGGCAATGGAAAAGCCGCTGTGCGCCTGGAGAATTTCGATCGCTTTGGCTGCTATTCAGAATTTTGCTGCAACCCCGGATTGTATTTGGTCGCAAGCCGGAGTTGAGTGCGATCGCAGTCACTCAGAGTTAGCTTTTCTCAAGACCCCAAGACTTGCTTTGCCTTTTCAAGCACCTCTTTGGGACGAAAAGGCTTAGTCAGGTAAAGATCAGCGCCGACATCAATTCCCTTTTGCTTGTCAAATTCTTGTCCCTTAGCCGTCAACATCACGATGTAAACATCTGTCAGCTTTAAATCATGTTTAACGGTGTGGCAGACTTCTAGACCGCTCATCTTAGGCATCATCACGTCCAGAAAAACAAGGTTTGGGTTTTCAGCTTGAATTGTTGCGAGGGCTTCTTCGCCATTTCTGGCGGTCAGTAGCTCAACTCCTTCGTCTTCCAAGGCTTCTAAAGCTTGCTCCATCAGGATCAAAATATTGGGTTCGTCATCAACAATCAAAATTTTCTGTGACATAACGGTTCCAAATTTAGTGCTACAGATTTGAGAATGAAATAAGCCGCCCTTAAGCCAAACTTGAGGACAAGAAAACCAAAGATTAGCGATCGGACAGCATGACAAAGAAGACATTTTCTAGTCCCTTCTCAAACCGCAGCGTCTTCATTAAATCCGCTTCCTGCGAGAGAATAGAATCAATAATGATCATGTCAGGTTTGGCAGTCAGGGCTTTGTTAATGCACTCTTGAGGATCAGAAGCTTCTAAGACGTTGTACCCTTGGGTTTGCAATACATCGGACAAAACTTTCAAGGTGGAGGCATTCTGATCCACCACTAACACCTTTTTGCTGGAAGTCCCTTGAGATAGCAGTGAGCCAATTTCGTTGAGCAGCTTCTCTGTGTCGATCGGTTTGGTGAGATAGCGATCGATACCAATGTGATAACCGCGTTCCTTGTTCTCTACGATCGATAAGATGATGATGGGGATATCTGCGGTTTCAGGATCATGCTTGAGTACAGCCGCCACGTCGAAGCCGTTAATTTGAGGCATCATGACATCCAGAAGAATCAGATCGGGGCGGGCAGATTTGATCTGCTGAATCGCATCCATGCCGTCTTTTGCCTCGCGGACGTTGTAGCCTTCGTTCTCTAGCTGTTGACGCAGCAGTTCCCGAATGTTGGTATCGTCATCAACAACCAAAATCGTTTTTCGGCTTTCATCTAGTGTTGTCGTTGTGGTCGTGACATGTTCTTTAAGCTGCTTAACCAGCGCATCCAAATTGAGTTTATCAGTTGTTTTATGATCGGCAGCACAAGTTGGAATGACAAACGAGAACTTACTGCCTTTGCCCGTCTCACTTTCAACCCAGATTTTGCCGCCATGGTGGTCAACAATTTGTTTGCAGATCGGTAACCCCAATCCGGTGCCTTTGGGTTTGTCGGTCAGCGTATCACCCACCTGCCGGAATTTCTCAAACACCTTGGGCTGGTCTTCTGGGGCAATGCCAACGCCTGTATCGCTGATGCTGATACAAACGCCGCTGCTCTCTTGTCTAACCTGACAGGTGACTGTCCCCGCTTCTGTAAATTTCACCGCGTTAGAAATGAGGTTGATTAAGACTTGCAGCAAACGGTTGCGATCGCCCATAATTTGCGGCAGTTCGGCATCGATCTCGTTAACCATCTGCAACCTACTCGTTTCAAACAAAGATGCTGTAGAGTTGGTTGCCCACTCGACTAACTCCACAGGATCAAGCGGCTGCATTTGCCACTCCACTTTACCCGCTTCCATTTTGGCAATATCCAGCACATCGTTGATCAAAGAGGTCAGTCGTTCTGCTTCCGACACGATGATATTGAGGTTATCATTGACTCGTTTAATCGTTTTTTGAAGCTTGCGGTCTTCCGTAGTTAGAATGGGAAAAATATCGTTTTCTAGCTTTTCTTTGATAATGGAGGCAAACCCCAGCACTGACGTGAGCGGGGTTCGCAGCTCATGAGAAACGGTAGAAATAAAGTCGGTTTTCATCTTGTCGATTTCTTTTTCTGCCGTCACATCGCGGATCAACAGAGCAGAACCGAAGCAGGTGGATGATGGCTCAGCAGACGCTTTTTTGAAAATGGTCGTGGCTACTGCTTGACCAATGCGGTTTTTCGCCAAATCCACTTCAGCCGTAAATACTTCTTGAGGATGGGATTGAGTCTTTTCTACAAGCTCTGCTAATCCAGATACGGGTAGCTCTCGGCATTGTCCTTTTAAGTTGGAGGCAATCAGCCCATACATGGCTAAGAAGGCAGGATTGGAGTGAGTAATCTGCCCTTCAGTATCTGTCACTAACAATCCATCTGCTAGATTATCCAGAATGGCATTTAATCCCTGTGCCTCCGCCAGGGTATTTTGTAGCGCTGCTGTTCGATCGATGACTCTGGCTTCTAGCTCTTGATTGAGCTGCCGTAGGGCAATCTCGGTTTGTTTTCGAGCCGTAATGTCGGTATTGATTTCCAGCAGAGCACAAGGCTGACCGGAAGAATCGCGTTGCAACGTCCAGCGGCTCTGAACTGTGAGCGATCGTTCGTTGCGGGAGGTATGCTGCAATTCACCCTCCCAAGTGCCCTGTTGGAGCAACTGTGCCTGAATTTGTTCGACAGGTTGCGGGAAGATGGTATGGAGAAAGGAGTGAATAGGTTGATCTTTTACTTCCTCTCGCACCCAGCCGTAGAGACGTTCTGCACCCTGATTCCAGTACAAAATTTTGTCGGTCATATCCCGCACAATAATCGCATCGCTGGAATGATTCAACATATTTAATAGCCGCTGATTTTCGGCTTCTGCTACCTTGCGATCGTGAATGTCGGTATGGGCACCAATCCACTCGCGAGTGCTGCCATCTGATTCGATCACAGGCACTGCCCGTACGCTCATGTGGCGGTATTGACCATCGTGGCGGCGGAGACGGTGTTCTACTGCATAGAGCGATCGCGTAGTAAAAGCGGCTAACCAAACTTCTGCGGTATGGGCGCGATCGTCAGGATGGATGGCATCTAACCATCCCCAGCCTTTCAACTGCTCAAAATTCTGTCCGGTGAATTGGCTCCAACCCGGTTGCTCTGTAACAAATTCACCTTCTGCCTTTGTATCCCAGACGATTTGAGCCATTGCGGAAATCAGGAACCGATACCGTTCTTCGCTTTGTTGGAGGATCTGTTCTGCCAGCTTGCGATCGGTGATATCAGTACAGGTACCCACCCATTCTCGAATGCTGCCATCCTGTTCTAAAACGGGAGCACCGCAGACAAAAAAGTCACGATAGGTTCCATCCTTAGCTCGAATCCGGTATTCAACTTCATAGAGGGCGAGGCTTGTCGTAGCCGCCGTCCAAACTTCGCTAGCATGAAGGCGATCGTCAGGATGAAGGGCATCTAGCCAACCCAATCCCTTAGCCTCTGCTTCACTTTGTCCGGAGTAAGCGATCCAGTCTGCTACGTCAAAGCAGTGTCCTTCGGGTGTACTCACCCAGACAATTTGCGAAGTCGTTTTGACCAGAGAGCGATACCGCTCTTCACTCTGTTGCAAGGTTTGTTCAGTTTGCTGGCGTTCCTGTTGAGCCAGCTTGAGATCGCTGATATCTTCAACACTAGACCAGATCAAACATTCTCCACCCTGTTCGATCAGCAGCCCAGACAGCCGGACTGCAACCCGATGTCCGTCTTTATGGATATATTCCTTTTCGTAGGATTTGTAGCGCCCGGTTTGTTCCAGTTCCTCAAGTACGGCTTGTTCGGCGGCGACATACTGTTCGGGGGTAATCTCCCAACAAGTCAATTGCAACATCTCTGGGACAGTGCGTCCCATGATCGCAGCTAGGGCAGGATTGGCATCAATTATTGTCCCGTCCATCCGAGAGAGTACGAGACCAACCGGGCTTGCTTCAAAGAGCTGACGGTTGTATTGCTCGCTCTGGCACAGGGCTGCTTGCGATCGCTTGTAGTCTGTAATGTCGCGGGCAACGGCATAAATCAGCTGACGCTCATCCAAAAATACGGAAGTCCAGGTCAGCCATTTATAAGATCCATCCTTACAGCGGTAGCGATTCTCAAAGTTAACTAATGTGGGCTGTTCTTTTAATTGCTCGACGACCGCGATCGTCGCTTCGCAGTCTTCCAGATGGACAAATTCGATAAAGGGATGGGCATAGAGTTCTTCTAAGGTAAATCCCAGAGTTTCTTCCCAGGATGGATTGAGCAGCTTGAAATAGCCGTCGATCGTCACAATGCACAGCATATCCAAGGATAGCTTGAAGAAGTTTTCCACTTCTAGAAAGGCAGCGGATGATTCAGCAGAAGGCTCAGCAGAGGCAGCTTCCAACTCCATCACTCGCTGACGCAGGAGCGCAAGTTCTTGCGTTGTTGCTTGATAGATTGCGGCATCTAAAGTAATAGTTTGATGAGTCATTGTTCTAGTTAAGAGTTTGTTAGTTAAGTGGATGAATAGGATTGGGACAGTAAAACTGGAGCAATAAGGTGGTATAGAGCTTCAACGAAATTGGATTGTGTTGAAACATCTGGTAAATCTGCGCAGGAGATGCATCCTCAACCCCTGGATGGTGTTGCGAGAGTCGCTGAATCAGCTGAATATGGCGAAACAGCAGGTCAGAGGATTGAAGCGGCGGAGCCGTAGATGAAATAAAGTCCCTGAGATCATGGGCAGCGGGTGACTCAAAGTGCTGTGGTGCTTCTTCATTTGGAATGGCGATCGGATCGCTTTGCCCTTCAGCCGTGTTTCCTTCAGCCGTGTTTCCTTCAGCCGTGTTTCCTTCAGCCAGATTTGCAGTTGCGCCCTTCACCGGACATTTCACCGGGATCTGAATCCAGAACTCAGTTCCCTCGCCCGGTTGCGAACGACACTTGAGCATTCCTCGATGCTTTTCCACAACCAGCTGATAGCTGATTGCCATGCCCAACCCGGTGCCCTTGCCAATCTCTTTTGTCGTAAAAAAGGGGTCATAAATACGCCGAATTACCGCTTCTGGCATTCCTGAACCATTGTCGGTAATATGAACGACAACCCACTCATCATTGAGAGATTCGGTACGAATTTGAATGGTGGGTATGGGATGTGGAGAAATAGCGGTAGATGTTTGGTTCTCGCGTCTCTTGATGTTCTCTTCCAGTGCATCAATAGCGTTTACCAAGATGTTCATAAACACCTGATTCAACTGACCGGGATAGCATTCAACTAGAGGTAGTTCCCCATATTCTTTAACAATTTCGATCGCAGGACAATAGGCAGTTCCTTTGAGCTGGTGACGCAGAATCATCAGCGTCACATCAATGCCTTCGTGAATATTAACGGCTTTCATTTCCGCTTCATCAAGGCGGGAAAAGTTCTTGAGCGATTGCACAATTTCAACAATGCGATCGGTGCCCAGCTTCATGGAATTCAGCAGTTTTGGTAGATCCTGCATGAGAAATTCCAGGTCAATATTGTCTATTTGAGATTGCAGATCGGCAGGAGCAACCGGAAAGTTTTTTTGATAATCCTGAAGCAACTGCATTAACTCTGTCGCGTACTGGGCAACGTACTTGACATTGCCACAAATGAAGTTGACAGGGTTATTAATTTCATGGGCGACTCCAGCAATCAGCTGCCCCAAACTAGACATCTTCTCGCTCTGAATCAGCTGAGTCTGCGCGAGCTGTAAATCTTTAACCGCCTGTTGCAGCCGATCGGCTTGAGCTTTTGCCTGGACTGCCGCCTGACAGCTTTGCTCGTACAGCAAAGCCTTTTCGATGGCGACTGCCGTTTGAGAAGCAAAAATGCTGACTAGCCTGAGGTGTTCAGCCGCATAGGCATCAGGATTCTGCGAACCAATGGCGATCGCTCCCAGGATGCGTTCCTTGGCTCGCAGCGGCGCACAAATTAATGCTCTGATGTTTTCTTGCCCTCGCGATCGCGGATCAATTTGAATATCATTGACCAACTCTGCTCGACCCGATTGAACAACATCGCCGATAATTCCCTGACCCAATTCAAGCGGGCGATCGAAAAATTGTCCAAATTCAGCAATGATTTCAAAGGATGCTTCGTCTGGATTGAGAGCATTGGGTTTTAGCAGCAGGATGATGCCCGCAGAGGACTCGATTAGCTGATGAATTTCTTGCAGTACAAGTTGGGCAATTTGCTGAGTATCTAAACTGGTTGTGAGCTGAGTTGAGATATCCTCAAATAAATCAATTTCCTGATACCGCTCCAACAGCTCTCTAGCGAGTTCTTTCTTCTCAAATTCCTGCTTTGCCAGGAAAGATAGCAATGTGGCAACGAGAGCTGCTTTCTCCTCCCCCAATACCCAGCCAATAACTTGCTCCGATACTTCGATCGGGTATCGGTGATTTACAGTTTGCTTCCCAACACTAACTAACGTCTTCCCATTGATTTCCTCAATAGCGATCGCAATATCGAGAACCCCTATCAATCCTTGAAGCAGCGATCGCACTTCTGGCTTGCTATAGAATTTTTTAAGGTTAATCGGAGACATGGAAAATAGGTGTCACTGACACGACAGCTAGGAAGGTCGGGCATCACCAGGACATTGACACCACGATTTCCTAACTGGGATTAGAATGCCCTAATTTATTCCTTTGATCTCAACAGACAGTTTTAGTAGATTGCAAATTAGGGTTTTGGAGTGCGCTCCGCATACCCCAAAACCCTAGAGAGCTGGATTTCAAAGGCGCACTGCGCCTTTGAAATCCAGCTCTAAATAAATGAGATGACCTTGCGATTTACTGAGTCTAGGAGCTGTCAAACGTGTCTCGGATAAAAGCTTGTTTCCAGCTCAAACTATTTTGAGCTGGAAACAAGCTTTTTTCAGGTTCTTCAGGCAGCTTCGTTACATCAACTCATCAGAGATACAACTACCACTTCAGCAGATTAAACTGCTCCATGTCTACCGTGTCGCGGTTCCGGTAAATGGTGAGAACGATCGCCAAACCCACCGCCGCTTCAGCCGCCGCGATCGAAATTACAAACACCGCAAACACCTGACCCTTAATGTCTTCTGGATCGAGGTAATTGGAGAACGCCATCAGGTTCAAATTGACGGAGTTTAGCAATAGCTCGATCGACATCAGCACCCGAATTGCGTTACGGCTCGTGACCAGACCAAAAATGCCAATGCAAAATAGCGCTGCGGCAAGAATGAGAAAGTATTGGAGTTGCATAGAATCTACTTTTGCCTAGCCTACTTTTGACTACCAGAAACCAGTTCTCTAGGACGCTCAGGTAAGGTGAGCTGCTCAGCCTCAGTCTGCTCAGGGAAGAAGTCGCGTCGCGCTAGGACGATCGCCCCTACCAACGCCATTAGCAGCAGCACAGAAACAAGCTCGAACGGCAACAAGAAATCGGTGAAGAAATGCTTGCCGATCACCACAACAGCGCCATCGCCAACGGGCACTGCGCTAGAAATTGCCCAAGGCGTAGCCAATATCATGGTGCTGAGTAGCGCAAACAGTCCTGTACAGACACTAGCGGTCGCTACCGTACCGATCCAGGCATTGGGAACAGGCACATAATCCTCTCGCTTGTTCACCAGCATGATGCCAAACAGGATAAGGACACTGACGGCTCCGACATAGATCAAGATCTGAGCCGCCGCCACAAATCCAGCATTCAGAAGGATATAAAGCCCCGACATGCTGATGAACACCAGCCCTAATAGAAAGGCTGAGTACACAATATTAGCTAGCAGCACAACCCCCAGAGCTGCGCCAATCATCATCAGCGCCAAGATACCAAACGAAACCAGTTGAACCCCATCCGCTAGATTCACAGCTCACTCTCCATCAACTCTTGACAAAACATTACTTTGATCGGCTTGGTCGGCTACTCGACTACTTTGACGTTTCTTCCAAAATCTCAGAGGGCAGTTTGCCAGGTCGCCGCGATCCTTCTGGCAGATCGTGAGGGTCAAGCACGCCCTTGGGCAAGTAGACCAGCTCTTTCAGCGGAGTTACCATGGGGTCAGAGTGAATAACGCTGACGGGCAGACGACCCAGAGCCACGTTATCATAATTCAGCTCATGGCGATCGTAGGTTGCCAGCTCATACTCTTCCGTCATCGACAGGCAGTTTGTCGGGCAGTATTCTACGCAGTTGCCACAGAAAATGCAGACCCCAAAATCAATGCTGTAGTGGTTCAGCTTCTTCTTCTTGGTTTCCTTGTTGTATTCCCAATCCACCACAGGGAGGTTAATCGGGCAAACGCGAACGCAGACTTCGCAAGAAATGCACTTATCAAACTCAAAGTGAATGCGCCCTCGAAAGCGCTCAGAAGGAATCAGCTTCTCATAGGGATACTGAACGGTAATGGGACGGCGCTGCATATGGTCAAAGGTGACAGACAACCCCTGACCGATATACTTAGCCGCTTGCACAGCTTCTTTGGTGTAGTCACCAACTTGCTTTAGGAACTTCAGCATGGGGTTTCTCGCAGGTTAGAAGGTTGTATGAAATCCAGGAGTCATCCGCCAAAAGCAACGGGAAACGAGAGCTTTAGAGCAGCGGTCAGCAGTAGGTTCACGAGCGACACGGGCAGCAGAAACTTCCAGCCCAAATCTAGAAGCTGGTCGATCCGCACGCGAGGCACTGTCCAGCGCAGCAAGACCGCCAGAAAGATCATCAGGTATGCCTTAAACAGCGTCATCACAATCCCCAAACTGGCAGCTATGACCTGTAGCCAAGGCGTTGATTCACTCACGCCGATGAGACTCGCTAACCAGCTCACCGGAATCGGGGATTCCCAGCCGCCCAGATAAAGCACTGCCACTAGCAAAGCCGACAGCACCAGGTTGGCGTAAGATCCCGCATAAAACAGCATGAACTTGACCGCGCCGTACTCGGTTTGGTAGCCAGCAACCAGCTCTTCCTCAGCTTCCGGTAGATCGAAGGGCATCCGTTCGCACTCCGCCAGAGCCGCAATCCAGAAAATCAGGAAGCCGATCGGCTGTCTCCAGATGTTCCAGCTCAAGATGCCGTAACCTGTCTGCTGATTGACAATATCGATCGTGCTGAGGGAATTAGACATCATGACGATCGCCAGCACCGACAGCGACAGCGGAATCTCATAGCTGATAGACTGAGCCGCAGCCCGCAGTCCGCCCAGCAAAGAATACTTGTTGTTGGAGGCATAGCCTGCCATCAGCAAACCCACAGGCGCAATGCTAGAGAGCGCAATCCACAGAAAAATGCCGATATTCAGGTCAGTAATCACCATGTTCTGACCGAAGGGCACGATCAGGTAGGACAGAAACACGGGAATGAACACCATGAGGGGAGCGATCGCAAATAGCCAAGGGTCAGTCTTGGCAGGCAGCATGTTTTCCTTAAACAGCAGCTTAATCACATCTGCCACAGGAGCCAGCAGACCAAAAGGTCCCATGTACTCTGGCCCAATCCGCTGCTGAGCTGCCGCCGAGACTTTTCGCTCTAGCCAAGTTGAGACCAGCGCCAGCACTGTGACCGCAGCCACAATAATCAGCATCGGCAAAGGTATCCAGACCGTTTTGGCTACCCCGATGGGCAGCCCGGAGTCCGTCAAGAGCTGGATAAAGCTTCCTTGTAAATCAATTCCTGAACTCATGTTCTTCGTTGCACTCAGGTTTTTGCGGATTAATTGGGTCTTAGCAATTTGGTCTTAACAAATTGCGTTTAACGGGTCAGGCTTAACTGTACTGCTATTAGAAGGTTACTCGACCTCCAGCCTTAGTATACCGTTGACTGGTTTTTTGAGTGGTGTTGCCCGTGAACGAAAACTCAAGGCTCACCATAGAAAAGCCTCTTGTTCTACCGCCCGATTTGAAAAGTCGGCTGGGGGCGGGCGATCGCATCTGACATAAAATCCACGAGCTGCTGCTGATCCGCTAGCGCCACCTGAAAGTTTTGCCACATTTCTTCGATTGCCTTAGCTTTCTGATAACCAACCTGAGCCTGATCGTAGGCTCCTACGCCGTTAGCACAAGGAAACGAAGCCCAGATCGTGCAGCTCGTTTGTACAGAAGTCGTAAATTGCTCCACATCCACAGCGACTTTTCCCTCAGCATTCACGGAAGTGCCTGCCATCAGAGCCTTGTAACCTCCCATCTCTGTCCACAGGATGAGGCAGCCAATGTCCTGGTTTTGCGGATGGAATGCCGGGAGATCCGATCGCCAAACATGGGGATAGTCTTGGTGAAGCTTGTCCCAAATTTCGGAAGTAAACTGACAAGAACCTGCCGCATCCGATGTTACCTCATAAGGGGTTCCCCAGTTCAATGTCACCATTTTGCGGGGATGATCGTCAAAGGAATCAAAGGTTTCTTGCCCCAGAATCACCCTGTACGGACTAGCACCCAAAGGATTGGGATAGGTTCCCTCTGCGTAGTGGATCGCCCCCCTCAAGAAGGCGCGGACTGCCATCAGTCGCGCAGTATCAGGATACTGACTGAGGAAAGATGGTTGGAGTATGGGAAGCCGTTGCAGCAGCGGTAAAGGACTTAATTCCACTTGCGGAATAGTTGGTTGAGAAAGATTCTGAGAGACGTCTTGAAGCGGAAAGGGTTGGGAGACGGGCAAATTTTTCACTGGCGGCGCTTGGGCGCTTACCGGAAGCAGCGTAATCAGAACGATCGCCAAACCCATGCTCAACGAAAATACTACGGGTAGCGAGAAACCTCTGAATCGATCGCGTTTTACCCCCATAGGTATCTCCATTATTCTCTCAGCACCACACTAAAATCTTAATTGAAAAGACGTGAAAAATCTGGCGCTTGTGAGTATCATGAGTGGCTTGCAGATCTCCTGACGGCGACCCGTGCTTGCGTGCCTCACATCCTGTGCCCCCTATCTTGTGATTGAGTGACTGAGAACCGTGCAAATTCCTAGCTTCCCCGAATGTAGTCATCCGCTCATCAATGCTTTGAATCACTACAGCGATCAAGAAATGCTGACGTTGTTTCAGCGAAATCCTGACGCAGGTAAATACTTCACCGCAATTTTTTGTCGCTACAGCCCGATTGTCTATTCGCTGATTCGCCATTCGGTGCGATCGCCCGTTCAGGCTGACTACTTGTTTGCCGTGACCTGGCGGCACATTTATTACGAGCTAGGCGGACTCGATCTGCACGAACCTGCTGCGATCGAAGGCAAGCCCTTTACGCTACAAAGCTGGCTGATTAATATCACCGCAGTCTGTATCAATCGGATGGAGTTGCCTCCGGTAGAGTCGATTCACTATACGCTTTCAGAGGCATCGCCGCCGCTCTGGTGCTACCTTGAACAAGCCCTCGATCGCCTGATTCCGATTCATCGACTTATGGTGCTGATGGCACAAACCTTCCACTGGAGCGAAACTCGCATCGCGGCATATCTACAAGCCGAGGGCGAAATCGTCACTTCTGCGGAGGTGAAGCGGCGCTTGGATGAGGCATATCACGAGCTGGAAATAGCATTACCTGAAGACATTAGTGAAATTTATCTGGGGCAAATTCGTCAGGCAAGCTCTGAAGAAGACAGCTACAGCGATCTTTTCAGCCTTGATCCTCTGCTAACCGTGCATGAATAATAAAGATTAAAGTTTTCGATCGCTTCAATATCAGAACTCCTCGGTCTAGCGATCGAGAAAACATCAAATTAGATAATTTTTCCTAGACGTTTCATATTTTTTGCTTAAGCTTCTATTCTAATCTACGTATATTTAATCACCTAAAAATATAGGTCTATGTATAAACGTTGAGAAATTCTTAAAGAAATAGATCCTGAAAATCTTGCGCTTCTTCATTGAAACGCTTATGAGCAGATGACTTCAGCGGAAATGGGTTACTCCGTAAATCAAGCGAAGACATTTCTCAATAATTCCGTTACAAGTAGTAAAGATTACTACTCTCGTTGCTTAACCCGCCAATGAATACAAAACTTCTGACTGGTCTATTTGCAGCTGCCGCTCTCACCGGAGTGCTGTTCGAGGCAGCTCCCGCATCAGCCTTTTCCTGGAATAACTCATGGAGCCAATCGCCCATTCTCAGCGAAGCTCAAACCGGATTCAACAATGCTCCGTTTCAAGCTTTTGTTCAAACAGAGCGGATGGAAAAAGTGAATGTGGGTCAGTTCCTGCTCGATCCCACCAAGCTGAAGTTAAAGTCCGATTATGAGGTCAAGGTTCATTTCATTAACGAAGGAGCGGGTTACAGGAACCAGATTGCCTATGAGTCCACGGGCGCAACTCAGGGCACAGGTCTAGTCTTCAACGACGCTTCAGATGATGTGTTGAAGTACGGCGATGGCGTTAGCTTGGGAACCGTCAAGGGAGGCTCCCAGCTTGATTTTTGGCTGAGAGCAGATGGCAAAAACCGGGGGGATAGCGCCAACATCTTTGGCACAAGCACTGCTTCTAATGCTGACAAACTCCAGCATGTCTTTGCATCAGCCTACAAGAACTATCTCGTCTTGGGCTTTGAAGATCTCTATGGTTCGCTAGGCGCTTGGGGACAAGATGCTGCCACAGGCAAGTGGAATGAAAGCTCCGATCGCGATTTCAATGACACCGTTTTGGTTATTGACATTGGTGAGGAGAACATCAACGCCCTGACCTCCGTACCTGAACCCTCCATTACGGTAGGATTGCTGGGCATAGCGGCAGCAGGTCTGACTCGCCTACGTCGTCGCCAAAAGGAAGCTGTTGGCTAGAAGAAGGCTGGATAGACGATCGCTGTCCCTATGACATAAACCAGAGAGAGCGGATAATATCCGCTCTCTCTGGTTTTTTAAAGCACCTCTTTTTTTAAAGCACCTCTCGACCCAGATAAGGCTGCAAAACTTCAGGAACTTGTATAGTGCCGTTGGGCTGTTGATAGTTTTCCAGAATTGCCGCCATGGTGCGACCGATCGCCAGCCCGGAGCCATTTAGGGTGTGAACAAACTGAGTACCTTTTTTGCCAGTCTCTTTGAAGCGGATATTGCTACGACGCGCCTGGAAGTCCATGCAGTTAGAGCAGCTTGAAATTTCTCGGTATTTACCTGCCGAGGGCAGCCAAACTTCGATATCGTAGGTTTTGACTGCGGCAAATCCCAGATCGCCTGTACAAAGCGAAATCACGCGATAGGGAAGCTTCAGGGCTTGCAGAATGCTCTCGGCTTGCTTTAGCAGACTTTCATGTTCTTGCTCAGAGGTGTCGGGATGAACAAACTTAAACATTTCCACTTTGTTGAACTGGTGCAGCCGGATGAGTCCACGCGTGTCTCTGCCATAGCTGCCTGCCTCACGCCGGAAGCAGGGCGTGTAGGCGCAGTAGTGCAGAGGCAGCTCTTCAGCCGTGAGAATTTCATCTCGATAGAGGCTGTTGATCGCCACTTCTGAAGTGGGAATGAGCCAGAGGTCATCGCGATCGCACTTAAAAGCCTCTTCGGCAAACTTGGGCAACTGCCCTGATGCCGTCATTGACTGACTATTCGCCAGAAAAGGGGGAATCACTTCAGTAAAACCCGCCTGCGTGTGCTGCGCCAGCATGAACTGAATCAAGGCTCTCTCTAAAGCTGCGCCAGCCCCCATCAGAGCCACAAAGCGACTCTGAGCAATTTTTGTTGCCCGCTCAAAGTTCAAGATTCCCAGCTTCTCGCCAATCTCCCAGTGAGGCAAAATATCTGGATTTGTAGGAATATACTCATCGCCCCAGCGATGTAGCTCCACATTCTCGTCTTCGTCTTTGCCGATGGGTGTCGTTTCACCCGGCAGATTGGGCAGGGTCAGCAAGATTGCCTGAATCTGCTCTTTCAAGTCTTTCTCACGCGGCTCTAGTTCTGCCAGCTCTGCCTTGATCTGATTGCCTTGGTCGCGGAGCGTTTTCACCTCGGCATCGTCCGGCTTGGCTCCAGACTGCATCTTTTGACCCACCAGCTTGCCAATTTCATTACTGCGTGCCTGAAGCTGCGATCGCTCTCCCTCTAACTCTCGCTGTTGGCGATCGAGATCCAGAACGGGTTGAATGTCGTAACTGCCCGATCGCAAACTGAGACGGGCTTGAAATTGCTCTGGGTTTTCCCGTAGCTGCTTGAGATCAATCACGGTGGTTCCTTCGGCTCATTACCAAGTAGATCAGCTAGATCAGCATAACTTTTATAGGGGCGATCGGCGATGGATAATCTAGCGCTACGCGCTTAGATCTAATGAGTTATTTTTTGAGAGCCGCGCAGAGCGCGGCTCTCAAAAAATAACTCGTCCTAACTCAATTATGTAATGTCATATAGAGGTTTTATGGGTCTGAAAGAGCGGCTGAGAGGCGATCGCCCAGGCAAAAGCCATTTGACCACTCAAACGGTTCGGGTGATTTTGTCGAGTGTTGGTCTGCTCGGTTCTGATGTAGGCTGTAAGAAGAATCAAAGCTCTTGATTTGACATAATACTGGCTCTGCGTATAAAGGCTATGGACGATCGCTTACTACCCGCTATCTATCTCAGTATCCTAGTGATTTTGCTGGGAGGCGCAAGCTGGTTTCTATTTCGACAGGTTCTCAAAACCCGTCGGACTGAAACGAAGCTAGCTAAGCTTCAGAACAAGCTGAGTCAGGGCAAAGGTACGGCTCAGGAATACTATGAGCTGGGCGGAATTTTGCTAGACAAGCGCTTGTATAGTCAGGCGATCGCTCAATTTCAAAAAGCGCTCAAGGCAAAAGACTTAGAAGCTGGTGAAAATGCTGCCTTCATCTACAACGCTCTGGGATTTGCCTACGCAGCGCAAGAGCAGTATGACCTGGCTATTAAGCAATATAAAGAGGCTTTAGAGCGCATTCCTGACTATCCGACTGCGCTGAATAACATTGGTTTTGCCTACGAGAAAAAGCAGCTCACGGCTCAGGCGTTAGAATCCTACGAAGCCTCACTTCGGCTTGAACCCGGAAATGCAACCGCTCGACGACGGGTTGAGTCGCTGCGTAAGCGGCTAGTTTTGTCTCCATAATTTTGTCTCTCTACAGCAATCTCAAATGGATTGTGAGAGGTAATGCTTTTTCCATAAAAATTGCCTTTGAGTAGAGCTTGGGTACAACAGTTACGGCGAGATTAAGAATTTCGATCGCCTCCTAGGGAAATGTTAGGTTATATCCACAACGCTACAGGCAAAGCGAGTTTGAATTCGGTGAGTTTTCTATTTGTACTTGCGTAAGCTAATACCTGCGCAAGCTACGAGCGCCTCTACAAGAGAACTCACTGCTAAGCTCAAATCGCCGCGTACCAGCGTCAGGATTAACGTACCAATTCTGGCGAAACCCATGAAAGTTCCTCAAGTCCGCGATCGCGCTTCTGCTCAAATTCCCGATCGATTTGCCCGGTTTGCCTTATCGGTAGCAACTTCGTTTGCTGTGGTGGCGATCGGCTCCACAGTGACGGTTCCTGTTCTGGCTCAGGAGACTCCCAGATCTTCTAGCCTGATTGCTCAAGCGGCATCTGCTCCATCTGCTCCGATTCTTTCTCAAGTGCCGAGTCTTCAAGTCCGGACTACTGAGAGCGGGATGAGTCTCTCTTGGCTGCTAATTCCAGTAGGCGTGTTGGGGGGAGCGGCGATCGCTGCATCCTGTGCTGGGCTAGTCGTAATTAGTGAACGAGAAGTAGGGATCATAGTCAAAAAAGTCTCGTTTGCCGGGAAGCAACTGCCGCCAGGAAGGCTAGTAGCGCTTAACGGTGAGGCGGGCTATCAGGCGGATACGCTTGCTCCAGGCTGGCACTGGGGCTATTGGCCCTGGCAGTACAGCGTCCGAAAGGAAGCCGTCGTAGCCGTGCCTCAAGGCGAAATTGCTTTAATTGTTGCCAATGACGGCGACTCCATCCCCCTAGAACGAATTTTAGGAAAAGTCGTAGAGTGTGACAACTTTCAGAACGCCCGCGAATTCTTGACCAATAGCGGCGAAAAGGGACGGCAGATTGGGTTTTTAACAGCAGGCACCTATCGGATCAATACGGCTCTGTTTAAGGTGATCACAGCAGCCAACGCCAGCAGCCACGATATGCAACCAGAAGATCTGGCGGTCTACTCACTTCAGTCCGATAAGGTAGGCGTAGTCACGACTCTAGCGGGTGCGCCGATCGACTCAGGTGAAATTGCCGGACATTTAATTGCCAATCACGACAATTTCCAGAGCGGGCAGAAATTCATTGAACAGGGCGGACAGCGTGGCTTACAGCAGCAAATTCTGCTCTCTGGCTCTTGGAACCTCAACCCTTGGTTTGTCCGCGTTGAGCAGGTGCCCATGACCGAGATCCCAATCGGCTATGTGGGAGTTGTCGTCTCCTTTGTGGGCGATTCTGAAGATGATGTCAGCGGAGCCGCCTTTACCCACGGCAACTTGGTGAAAGTGGGCAACAAGGGCGTGTGGGTAGAGCCGCTCTATCCCGGCAAACACCCGATCAACACCCGCGTCATGAAAGTCGAGCTGGTGCCGACAATCAACATTGTGCTGAACTGGTCGAGCCGCACCGAGCGCCACAAGTACGATGCCAACCTGGAGGCGTTGAGAGTGCGATCGAATGACGGCTTTGCCTTTGATCTAGAAGTCTCGCAAATTATCCATGTTGGCGCACTCGATGCCCCCAAGGTCATTTCTCGCGTCGGCTCCATGCAAAACCTCGTGGATAACGTCCTAGAACCCAGCGTGGGCAACTATTTCCGCAACTCAGCCCAAGACTACACCGTGCTAGATTTCCTCAACGCCCGCAGCGAACGCCAGACCGAAGCGGCAGACTATATCAAAACCGCCCTGCGCAGCTACGACGTACAGGCGATCGACACCCTGATAGGCGACATTCAGCCCCCCGCCGAGCTGATGCAAACCCAGATCGATCGCAAGATGGCAGAAGAGCAGCGCAAAACCTTTGAAGTGCAGCAGATGGCGCAAGCCCAGCGGCAGATGCTCGTCCGCGAAACCTCCCTTGCCGACATTCAGCAAGAGCTAGTCAAATCCGAGCAAAGCGTCACCATCGCCGAGCTAAAGTCCAATGCCCAAATCAAGCACGCTACAGGCGAAGCCGAATCCATCCGCCTCAAGGCGCTCGGCGAAGCCTCGGCAATCCGCGAAACCGGAAACGCCAAAGCCGAAACCTACCGCGCCGGGGTCGAGGCTTTGGGTGAACACAACTACACCGCCATGCAGGTGATGCAGATTATCGGCGATCGCCAAGTACGCCTCATCCCTGACGTCATGGTGGGCGGAGCTAACGGCAGCGGCGGCGGACTCGTAGACGGCTTACTGTCGCTCATCCTCTGGAACCAGACTGGACACCAGCCCTTCGATCCTAAACAACCGCGGGTGCCTCTAGTGGATGCCCAGCCTCAACCCGTTAATGGTGCAGGAGATCCCGATCGCCACTAGATTTTCTTTGAAAGATTAACTGTGTCAACCTTTCAAAAAAACTATTCAAGAACGCCCCTGACACTCACCCATGCGTTCGCGTAGCGTTCCTGAAAGGAATAGCGCCCTCTGCATCTCATCCCCCATCTCGTGTGGAGGGGGTGTGGGGGACGCACCCGTCCCCTGCCGGGGGTTTGGGGAAGACCCCCAAGGCTGTTTGGCTTTTCTCCATGACCTACTGCACAAACCCTAACTGCCCAGCACCCCAGAACGCAGCAACAAATCCAACCTGTTACACCTGCGGTTCTTCCTTACGGTTAAACGATCGCTACTCCGCCCTGCAACTCCTAGGACAAAGCGCATCAGTACGAACCTATTCAGCGATCGACACTCAGCATCGCAACACAAAATGCGTCATCAAACAATTCTTGCTCCAGGCTGTCCTCACTCAAGAAGCGATCGCACTTTTCCACCAAGAAGTACAGTCGCTAAAAGCCCTAGGCGAACATCCACAAATTCCCAGCTTCATCGATGCATTTGAACAAGCCAACCAGCTTTATCTGATTCAAGAGTGGATCGAAGGTCATAATCTGGCGGCTGTTTTGCAACAACAAGGCTCATTTAGCGAATCCCAAATCTGGCAGCTTTTGACTGAGCTATTGCCCTTGCTTCAGTTCATTCATCAGCGTCAGGTGCACCAAGACATCAAGCCCGAAAATATTATTCAAACGCCAGAACATCTTTCCCTAGTGGATTTTGGACTAGCCATTGGAGTCGCTCAAGCAGAAACCCTAATCGGCAGTCCCGAATATGCCGCCCCTGAGCAGACCCAAGGCAAAGCTGTGTACGCCAGCGACTTATATAGCCTAGGCGTGACCTGCATCCATCTACTCACGGAGGTTTCGCCCTTTGACCTCTATGACAGCTTTAACGATCGCTGGATCTGGCGATCATACCTAGCCCGACCCGTGAGCGAGCGCTTAGCGAGAGTGCTGGATAAACTGATACAGAATACCTTGAATCTGAGGTTTCAGACCGCAGACCAAGCGATTCAAGAGTCGGGAATCAGAAAGACTGCTCGTAAGCTCAAGCAAGCTTCAAAGTCTCAAGCCCCGCTCTCTGCCCTACTGGCTCCGGGTGCCGTCAATGCGATCGCCCTTCATCACGCTGAACCCATTCTCGCCAGTGCCGACGATAAGACCCTTTGTCTTTGGGATATAGCGACCCGCCAGCGTCTAGTCACTCTGGTAAACAAAGGAACGCGATCGCTGATCTTCACCCTTGATGGCGCAAGACTTATCAGCGCTGGAGACGATAAAAAGATTCGGCTATGGGACTGGCGATCGGGCGAAGTAATCACCACATTCACAGGGCATACAGGCTCAGTGCGATCGCTTGCCCTCAGCCCCAATGGACAGATGCTCGCCAGCGCTAGCTGGGATAAAACGATTCGCCTGTGGGATTGGCGATCGGGTGAACTGACGCAGGTTTTGAAACACGGACTTCAGGTGACGGCAGCAGCTTTCAGCCCAGACGGACAATGGCTTGCGAGTGCAAGCTGCGATCGCACAGTGCGGCTATGGTCATTGGCTAAGCTTAAGCCTGACCAGCCCACCCTTCTTTCCGGTCATGCCTGGGCAGTGCTGACCGTCGCCTTTAGCCCAGATAGCCAAATTGTGGCGACAGGCAGCGAAGACAACACCGTGAAGCTGTGGGAAGTCCAGACCGGACGCTTACTTCAAACCCTAACAGGACATTCTTGGGCGATCGCCACGCTCAGCTTTAGCCCTGATGGAAGAACGCTGCTCAGCGGCAGTTGGGATAAAACAATTAAACTTTGGGATACTGCAAGCGGCACGTTGCAGACAACGTTAGAGGGACACACCGATTCCGTCCGTGCGATCGCGATTTCCCCATTCACATCGACAATAGGCTATGAGCTTTTCAGCGGCGGAAGAGATAAATTGATTTATCGATGGCATCAGCCGTAGGTAATCCACAAAAAATCATTACCTGTACACCACCCAACCGCGTAACCGTTCACGCTAGAAGCCTGCTTTTTGAGGCAAGACTCTACCCTTCAGTTTTTTGAGGTTCAGTTTTTTGAGGTTCGCTTTTTTGAGGTGCAGGCGAAGTAATCCAGCCTTGAACACTGTAGTAGTAGACCGTAAACAGAATTCCTGAAAAAATTTGCCCACCCCAAGGTCCATGCCAGAAATTAAACCAGTCCTTGCCCCAATAAACCACCGCGATCGCCAGCAGAACGATCCGCACAACATTGAACAGCAGCGCCAGCACAACGCCGATCGCCATCAGCCGAATCGTAGTCCAGTAGCTAAGCTGCAAAAGTAATCCCCCGATCAGCCCAGCGGCGGCAACCTTCAACGCCATGCTCAATCCATTGCATCCAGAATCGATCAAGACAGATTTAGCAGGATCTAAAGGAACCGATAACGATAGGAGCGCATCTTGAGCGGTGGCAGGTTGCCCAAAAACCTGAAACACTAAACTGCTGATCCAAGCCATGGAGCTGCCTAATAGATTCAGCGTTAAAACATGGTCTTTAATGATTGCATAGTCTGGATATTGGCTAATCATCACAAACACCGTTGGCAACCAGAACCGATGGAAAAACGCAAATCCCCAAGTGCTCCAAACCATGCTGAGGAGAATAAGCATCCAGGTTAGAGTCTGCATCTCAAAAGATGATTGGCAAACCGCAAACGCCCCTGCCCCTCCCAAAATCAGCAGCTCTCCTGTAAATTGTTCTTCCTCATAGCTTTTTAGCGAATTGAGAGCATGGCGATCGCGCCAGAGCAAGGTTAGCCCTACGCAGAGAAACCCAATATTAAAAGTTGGCGTGGAAGAGCCTTCTAAGGACGTTGCTAGCAAAGAACCTGCCCAACGGGAAAGATAGACCAGCCCGATCGCCAGCCCGCAGGTGATAATGCGATTGTGATTTGTTCGGAAACTGAGTTGCAAAAGGCTGAGGCAGTGCTGATATCCCTGCCCTATAGATTTGCTCATGCCGTTATTATCTGTACGTGATGTTTGAGCGCGATCGTCGCATCCTTAAGATCTGGATGGACGAATCCCATATTGTCCTAAACCAATCAATGCCAGACCTACTACCAAGAGATTGCCGGAACCAGAAAAGCTGGTTTTCAAGGTTCCTGTTTGGGCATTTTGTTTGGCTGATTCAGCTTGACTTTCGATATTTTGAGTGGCTTGCTGTAGCTTCTCTGGCGTAATTTGAGCCGCTAGCTGAGGATTCACTTTGGCTTGATTAATTTGGGTTTGGATCTGCTGTTGCTGAGCGCTGATTGCCGCTACTGTTTGCTTCTGCAATGCCAAACTATCCCAAATCACCCAAATGCCTGACAAGATGAATGCCGCGCCCAACACCAGACAGGAGAAAGCCAGACGCTTGCGCCAAGCGGTCAGGTCAATGATGCCGTATATCAACAGCGCGATACCAAAAAGCAGAATAATGCTGCGATCGCCCAATTGCTGAAGGAATCCTACTCGCCAAGCCAGGTTACCCAACTGAAGCGGAAAAGTCATGACTAAGATATCTAAAACAAATCCTGTTAAACAGGCTAGCCCCACGATTTGACAAAGCGGTTTGGGGTTGGGAGAACTGATGCGCTGATTGGTCTGAAGGGTAGTCATAGGAAATTTTCTAGGTTAAATGGGTGAAACACCCTGATCGATGTGCTTATTCTTAAGAGCAGAGACAAATGCTCTCCTCTTAGATCTCTAGAGTTAATTGCTCAAGAGAGTTAATTGCTCAGGAACTCGGTTCTCTGTTTACGCCGCTTGTGCCATGCAGCAATACCCATACCAAGGAGTCCAGGAAGCAAGGCAGGAGTAGGAATAGGGGTAGGAGGCGCGATAGGGTTAAAGCTGAGTTGGGAAATGTTTGCACCGGTAGTTGGAGAAGGCGCTCCATCTGAGGTAAAGCGGAATGCAGAAAGAGTCGAGTTGCTAAATAGCCCAGAAACATCGAGACCTGAAGGCTGAATCGCGGGAAAAAAACCAGAGAGTGATAGAGAAACCACTCCTAATGAATTCCCTCCAGGCGCAAAGCCCTCAAAATTAAAACTCGCGTTACTGGTACCTCCACTTACAAAAATAAAAGAGGAAAAAAGTGACACGTTAGATGCACCATCCGGCGAAAACTGAAAAAGAGCAGATTCTCCTAGATCAATAGCTTGATTGGTATTACCTACAACCCCTAAGCCACTAAAGAAACCACCACTCGTAATGTTGAGGGTGTTTGATCCGGTTACAGTAAGGCCATTTTGGCTGAACTGTGGCGTTGTCAAGTTACCCTGATTTCTGAAGTCAACCGTAGCGGCTGTGGCAGGGAAAGCAGCCGTCAGCGTTGCCGTGGTCAATAGTCCTAAAAGGGCATGATTTTTCAGTGACATGAAATTCTAATCTCTATCTCTAAAGGTGAATCGTCGTAAACAGAGATAAATGCATGTTTAGCAGTGGTTTGAGAATATCAACTTCACACAGAGCCGCAAATCCTTTTCGCAGGAACATTTTGGCAAATGACGAAGTGGAGATACCCCTTCAGAGAAAGAAGGATTAAGTCAGCAGCTCGAAAGCAGCAATTGTTAACTCAAAAACAATAATTGCTTACTTGTAAAGCTGTGATCCCTCACTCAAAAGTAGTAATCGTTAACTCAAAAAATCATCGATTTCTTAGCTTGCGCTATTTTCAGCTTGCGCCGCTTTACGCTTGCGCCATGTAGCAATGCCCATGCCAATTAGACCGGGCAATACTGCTGGAGTCGGAATGGCAGTGCTGGTGTACTGAGCATTGCTTAGCGATACGGTTGAACTGCCGTTAAAGTCGCCTACATCTACGATTCCCAGGGCTAGATTGTAGGTGCCCGGAGTGGCGAAGACATATTGAAAAGGACTGTTTATTCCTGGAGCCGTATTGAGAGTGGTTATGGCTCCATTGGCTGAGAAAAAGGCGTAGTCAGAAAATACAGTGTCATTGGTGTTGAAGATCGAGTTGAAGCTGAAGCTATCGCCTGCTGCTGCATCCACTGTGTACCTGATGGCAGAGCCTTCGTATGCCAAGGGGAAAACGGGGTCTGGATCGAGGGAGCCGATCGGTACACCAATGAAGTCTTCTAATCCGCCCACAGTTCCTACAGGACCTGCAGGAGTGCCTGAAACGTTGAAGCTGCCAGAGGGCAGAGGAAAATCATCATCTTGAAGCCCATCAGTGCTGAGGTCAGCGGTAGTAGGAGTGGGCAGCACATCTCCAAAAGTGTTCCAGTCGCTAAAGTTTGTGATGCTGGCAGCTTGAGCAGGTGCAGTGAGAGTCAGGCTGCCGATGCCGATCGCTCCTAGCAAACTAGTTGTGAGCGCAAACCGTTGAACTAAGGTGGAGGTTGTCATGAGTTTGGTTATTTTGATTGATGTATAGAACCCATTTGAGATCTTAAGAAGATGCTGCAAGCCTCTTCACCATTAG